>DAOVKD010000077.1 GCA_030631975.1 Candidatus Woesearchaeota archaeon | reverse complement strand
CAATACAGGCATTATAGTTAACATTTCCAAATCAAATACCTGACTTAAAATAGCCCCTATAGCAATAATAAGAATTCCCATTAATGTTGCATTTTTGTCTTTAGAAACATCTACTGCGGCTTTGCCATTCAATTTAACTATCTCAACAGCCTGTTTTACATAATCAATAAAATCCATTTCATACCACTTTTTTATTATTCTCTTACTCTTTTATACCCCTTATTTAAAACTTTTGTTATCGGACATTTTTATAATCAACAAATTTATAAATTATAAAAAACCTCGATTTTATCATGACACAGCTTTCTTGCGCAAGACAGGGAAAAATAACTAAGGAGATGGAGTATGTTGCTTCTGTTGAGAATATTGATGTTAATGTTTTAAGGCAGAGAATAGCAGAAGGTTCTGTAATCATACCTGCGAATATCAACCACAAAAACCTAAAGCCAATTGCAATAGGCAAAGGCGTCAAAACAAAGATTAATGCCAACATAGGCGCATCAGGGGTAAGAGCATGTATTGAGGAAGAATTAGAAAAAGTAAGGCTTTGCATGAAATATGGTGCAGATACAGTCATGGACTTAAGCACAGGCGGAAATCTAAACGAGATAAGGGAAGCAATACTCAATGAATCTACAATGCCAATTGGCACTGTGCCGGCTTACCAGGTTGTTGTGGAAAAGCGGACAGTTGAGGGCTTAAAACCAGAAGATTGGCTGGATACAATAGAATTACAGGCTAAACAGGGCATAGATTTCATGACAATACATGCTGGTGTTTTGCAAAAAACCTTGCCATTGCTTAAAACAAGATTAACTGGTGTTGTTAGCAGAGGAGGCGCAATTTTAGTAAGGTGGATGAACGCGAACAACAAGGAAAATCCATTGTTCACTCAATTTGATCAGCTCTGCGATATTTTTAAAAAATATGATGTTGCATTTTCCTTAGGAGATGGCTTAAGGCCTGGATGCCTGCATGATGCAACAGACAAAGCGCAAATCGCAGAACTGAAAATACTTGGAGAGCTAACATTAAGGGCATGGGAAAAAGATTGCCAGGTTATGATAGAAGGTCCGGGGCATATCCCGCTAAACGAGATAAAGTTAAATGTTGAGCTGGAAAAAAAATATTGTCATAATGCCCCATTTTATGTTTTAGGGCCATTAGTTACTGATATAGCTCCAGGTTATGATCATATTACATCTGCTATAGGCGCATCGGTTGCTGGAATGCACGGCGCAGATTATCTTTGTTATGTAACACCTGCAGAGCATTTAGGACTGCCAACACCTGAAATGGTAAAGCAGGGAGTTATTGCCTATAAGATTGCAGCCCATGCAGCTGATATTGCAAAAGGCATTCCAAACATAAGAAAAAGGGATGATGAATTAAGCAAGGCAAGATTTGAATTTGACTGGGAAAAACAATTTAACTTATCCTTAGACCCTGAGACAGCAAGAAAATTAAGAAGTGATTTAAGTTTAAATGCTGATTTCTGCAGCATGTGCGGTCCTGATTTCTGCGCTATGAAGATACACAAGGATTTGAAGAAGAAAATAGTAAATAAAAAATACATTGCTGAAGAAAAATTAATTTAAGAAAAAATTTATGAGAAAAATTGTTTAAACATATATTAATTTCTTAATGGGTTATCATACAGCCAGCCTGTTGATTGATAGTATCTCCTAGCATTTTGACGCATATGTTTTATTTGTATAAAAACCCAAAGCATATGTTAACCACAACATTTAGGAATCCTTTATTTATATCCATTATTCAATGCTCCGGCTATCTTATCGCCATAGCCTCTTAACATTTCATGGCAAAGACCGCAAGGACTAAATTTATCATACATAGCCCAATGTTCCCGAAGAGAAAATCCAGCAATCTTTGTTAAAGGCCTTAAACCTTTGCTGCGTATCAAGTTTACCAAAGGATTTTCAGTTTTGATAATTTCTTGCAAGGTGCCATTATTTATATTGCCTAAAGCCAAAGTTACATGCTCAAATTCTTTTCCAGAATTACAGGGATAAACATTTCCTGTTGGCCCAAGGGTTATCTCATCTGCAAGAACATAATAAGGACCATCTGCATATATTTTATGAACTTGTGTAGGCGGGAATAGCCTGCACCCTTCTGCACGGCAACCTAAATGATAGCCCCAGCGCTCTTCAGGAATCTGTCTTGCTCTGCCTATAGGAACTACCTCTGGGACAGTTCCAAGATCCTCATCATAACCAACAGGAAATCCTAAGTTTATTGGCTGAAATTCAAAATTTAACTCTTTACAAACAGCATTAATTCTGTTAAAATGATTATGATTGTCAAATTTCTTTTGCTTAGAGTGGTAGTAATCAAGGGTCATGCTAAGAAGAGTAGCGCCTGCTTCTTTAAGTGCCGCAACATTTTTTAATGCAGTCTTATCATCAACAGCCCACCATCCATTTGTTTCAACATTAAGTGTTGTGTAGCCCAATTCATCTTTTTTTTCAGAAAAGAATTCAATAATTTTAAATAAGTCTGGATGCAGGAACGGATCTCCGCCTGTAACCCTGATTCCGCTCCTAGGATATTTCTGAAATACTTCAACTGATTCTTCTGCAAGTTCTTCTAACCTGCTGGTATCTAAAAAATCATTTTTTTCAGAGCCTGCTTCCTCAAAACAATGCTCGCATCTTAAAGTGCATTTGTTTGTCAATGTTAGCGTATATAAAAGGCGCTTTTCATAACGATTATTTTTCCACCACCATCTTCTATGAGAATCTATGAGGGTTCTTCCAACTAGTGAATTTTCAAATCTCCCATCAAGAGTAACAAGAGTTGCCATATCAAAGTAAGAAATCCTGTGAAGTTTTTAAATTTTACTATTCTTAAATGGTTAATTTGTGCTTTTAATTCAAGCTATAGTGGAGAACACAAAAAGTTGATTGAAATAGTTTGTGTTCTCGAATATATAGCAACTGTGATAAATAATCGTACGAAAATTTGCCATTTCCATTATATAAACCATAGTCGGCTAAAGAGAGTTTTAGAAAGAAAGTTTTAATCTTTTGGTATCACATCTTCATCTTCTATATCATTAAAAATCATTTTCTGGAAGTGGTATATGTTGCCTTCAAACTCTGCCTTCAGCGGAACTCCAAAAAACCTATCCACCCAGATTATTCCGAGATTGCTTGTTGAAAGTTTCCACGTATTTCTTTTTTCAATCATTTCTTCTCCCAGCTTTTCAGCAAATTCTATGTTATCTATCCAGTCTAATGGAGTCCATACATAAAATTCATTATAATCAATATCTGCTTTTTTCCCCCTTACATAGCATTTTCTGTTATCGCAATACGCTTGTGCTGTTTCTAATTTTTTGTTCAGACAAACAGCATCATAAGCATCTTCATCAATATCAAGTGTCTTGTAAGTCAGATACAGAATATACTTAATATTATCGCCTTTCACATAAAAATTATAAAAGAAATTCTTTGTTTCTGGCCCCTTGTAGCTATAACGCAAACTCTGGACTTTTTTATCTGCAATATCCAAAAGTTCCTTGACTTCTGGAGAAATTTCTTTGCCGCCTTCTTCAGCTTCCTCAACTTCTTCCTCAGCCTCAACCGCCTTTGTCCTGCTAGTTTCGCTAACTATATCAACGTCTGCTGGCTTTTCCTGCGCTTTTTCTGGTGACTCAGCAGTTTTTGCACAGGCACTAACAACCAGCAATAAAACTATTAACGTGAATAATGCTGTTTTATTTGCCATTTATATGCTAAAAGCCTTTAATTTTATAAATTTTATGCCTTTCCTCTGCTTTCTCCATAAGTGATTCCAGAAGCAATTAAATGAGCCATTCTAACAGGTTCGGGTATTAGGCTTCTGGTGCACACAATCTTTAGTATCTCTTTGGCTTTTTCAACGCTCAACCCAGTAAGCTGGACATATATTTTTCCAATCGGAATAACAGGGCCTGCTTCCTCCAATAATTTTATTTTATTTCTTTTATTAAGCCTAATTAATATTTTTTTAATATTCTTTATATCCGGTTTTCTTCTTATTATTGCCATTGCAGGTAATTTAGTTTTTTTGCTTAATTGCCTGATATCAATAACATTAAAACCTCCAACTGCTATGCCGTCAAGAAAAATGCACTGCAGCTGCGGCTTGAATTTGCATTTGTTTATCATCTCTGATATCTTTTTTGTTGCGTTGTTTCCGTCTATGCTTACCTTGGTGGATAAAATACCGTCTAAAAATGATCCTCCCCGAAAAACAGCCCCGACAACCAGTACATTGCCTTTCCCAAATTTCTTAAAAGGAGCATCATCAATTCCTATTACTCTCATTTCTTTCTTCAGCATAAACAGGCACCTTTGTCTTTTATTATCAGCTCTTCAGCATTTTTAAAATATTTATCGCTAAAAACAGCATTGCCAAGCATTATCATGGACGCATTGCCATTTTTACTTTCAATTTTTTTTATTGTGTTAATTACTTTTTTGTTCTTCAATAATCCGCTGTTAACAGAAAATTCTTTTGAAATTTTTATTAAATTCTTTAAATCTTTATTTTTTAATTTTTTAATTTTATTCAATGCCTTAATTCCTGAAT
>DAOVKD010000064.1 GCA_030631975.1 Candidatus Woesearchaeota archaeon | reverse complement strand
TTACTGAGCGCATTTGAGAATGTAAAAGAGCAGAGCACTTTTGAAATTGAAGCTGTAAGAAAAATTATAATGAATCAGGACGGAAGTTTTGTGCATATTGAAAATACAGGGAATGTTGGGTATAAGGATGAAGTAACTATAATTCTTGAGAGTGATGATAAAAAATATTTAATAAACAAAAAGATTGACTTAAAACCAGAAGAAAAAATTATGATAGACCTTTCAAAAGAAGTTCCGCAGGGAACATATGATATTATATTGCCTGCAGAAACCGTTGAGGAAGATATTACAGACAGCGCTAATGGAAGTGCTCAGGATGTTGTTGAGAAGACAAATGTGGTAGAGAATGTTCAAATTGATGATAACAGGAATGTGATAAAGAAAACTGCCGATAGTATGTCCCCAATTGCAGGAGCAGTTGTAGGGGCAGCAGGATATGTGGCGTCAAGACCAACACTCGCTGCAGTAATCCTTGTTCTAATAATTCTCGGAACTGTAGCGCGCTACTCCAAGGGTTTTATAATCAATAAGATAAAAGGGAAAAAGGAAAGTGATACCTCCCATATATTTGAGGACTTTAAGTACAAGGAAAATGAAGATAATAAGCCTGGAAATTAAAAAAATTGAAATAGGAAAATTTTTTCCCAAGGAAGATAAATTAGAGCTGGATATATATTTTAATGATGGCAGTGATAAAGAGATATTTAAAATAATTGACACTTCTGACCCGGAAAATGCTGCTGAAGGCATTTTGAAGGATTTAAGAAAATTGGAAAAGGATATTCATAAACCTAGTGGGGATAAAAAGTTAATTATTGATAATTTTGTAAATATTGTAATAAAAAATGAAGAAGGCGCAATAAAAGAAATTTCTGAATTTATTCAAAAAGCCAAAAACAAAATAGATGAAATAAAGAGCAAGAATGTGGCAGAGGGCTATTTAGATATGATAAGAGAGCTGAAAAACCTGAAACTTGATTTCAAACTTTCTCAATAATATTTCCTCCTCTTAATATTAGCAGTCCTGCTGGGCCTTAATTTCTCAGCGCCTTTGCCTTTATTTCTTAAGCCGCGGCTTTTTCTTGCAGCTGAAGTCAAGCCTCTGAATACTCTGCCTTTATGCTTATTTTTAAATATCCAGTTTATCCCTGGGTCTGCCAGAATCCGCGGATGAGAGCGATCAACTAAAATGATTTCATACCAAAAACATTTTCCATCTTCGCCAGCATAATAGCTGTTTAAAACTTCACAATTAGGGTATTTTTTTGCTGCCCTTTCCTCTGCAATTGATTGGTAGCTTTTGTCTACATCTTTTCTTTGTCCAAAATGCTTGCTTCTTCTGCCCTTCCTTATTGTTTCCCTTTGTCTTCCTCCCCTATCCAGCCTTTGCCTTACTATGATAAAGCCCTGTTTTGCTTTGTAGCCTAATGACCTGGCTCTGTCAATTCTGGTAGGATGCTCAATTCTTACAGTAGTATCCTGATTTCTCCACTCTAGAAGTCGTTTTTTCCAGATATCCCCTAAACTTTCTTTTGGTTTTTTCCAAATCTCCCTGATATGCTGATACATTCCCATTTTAGCCTCCATTATTAAATTTGATTTACGGATTCAGGTAAGCAACTACCCACATTTCCTTATGTTGAGGAATAGATGTCCGTTTATAAAATTTGTTATTTACTCTCGATAGCAAAAATACAAAAAGAAAATAGCAAACTATTTATATCTCAATTAAAATAAAAAAAACAAAATGCCATTAGACAGCCAAAATATGCTCCAAGTAATTAAGGATTTTCCCAAACAATGCAGAGAAGCCTTAGGTTTACCAGCAGGTATTTCTGTTTCAGGAGAAATAAAAAACATTGTTGTTACAGGAATGGGGGGCTCTGCTATTGGAGGAGATTTGCTTAAGACTTGCTTAAGCAATACAAATATCCCGGTTTATGTTAACAGAGACTACAAGGTGCCTGAGTTTGTGAATGAAAACACCCTGGTTTTTGCTGTGTCTTATTCAGGCGACACAGAAGAAACTTTGGCTGCATTTGAGGATGCGCAAAACAAAAATGCAAAAATAATTGGAATTACTTCTGGAGGGAAGCTGGCAGACGAATGCAGCAAAATAATCAAAATACCTTCAGGCCTGCAGCCAAGAGCAGCTTTAGGCTACTTGTTTTTTCCAATGCTGGGAATACTGCACAATACAGGCATTGTCAGGGTAAAAAATGATGAGTTAAACGAAATGGTTGATATTCTAAAAAAAACAGGCGAATTTAATGATGCCGGGGAAGAGCTAGCCAAAAAATTAAAAGAAAAAATACCGATAATTTATGCTTCTGAAATGCTGGGAGCTGTTGCTTTAAGGTGGAAAACCCAGATAAATGAAAATGCAAAAATGGCTGCTTTTTATAATGTTTTTTCAGAAATGAATCATAACGAAATAGTTGGCTATAAAGGAATGGACAGGAAGTTCATTGCTATTATGGTAAGAGACAGGCATGATAACGATAGGGTAAAGAAAAGGATGGACATTTGCAAGGAAATTATGGAAGTAACTACTGATGTTGAGGAAGTGCAAACACAAGGAAATGGATTATTAGCAAGAATATTTTCTACAATTTACTTGGGTGATTTTGTTTCTTATTAT
This sequence comes from Candidatus Woesearchaeota archaeon, assembly GCA_030631975.1. GTDB lineage: Archaea > Nanobdellota > Nanobdellia > Woesearchaeales > GW2011-AR4 > JACPJP01. The sequence goes on along the minus strand of DAOVKD010000064.1, from coordinate 2,372 downwards.
CTTGCCTTGTGGAACAGGGTTGATCCCACCCCTATTGAGGTTATTGAGGAAATGAAGAGGAAATTGGCTGAGTAGACCTTTTTTAAGCTGTATAGCTTGCCTATTATCTTAAGGTTTTGGTGATGAAATAATCTATAGAATCTTCAAAGCATTTTAGAGTGACTCCGAAAATTGAATATAATTGTTGTTATATACTCAGCGATTGTGCTGTGCCCGTAAGGGTTGTGATACTAAGAACAACTAAAATCGCTGACGAGAAGAGTTAAGGCACAGGAAAATTTTGGCCAATTATAGTAAAACTTAAATATAAGTATTCTTTATTTCTTTTTTGAGATAAAATGTGGCATTGGTTTTCACACGAAGATAGAATGAATTTAATGCCCGAGTACAGGCGTTTCTGTGTTTTGGGAGTAATAGTTTCTGCAACAGAACATAGAGGTAGTGCAAATATAACTGAGATTATTCAAAGATTAGTAAACTATGATCCGTCAGTTAGGGACTCCATGTATCCTCATGATGTTAAGGTACTATCAGAAAGAGGATTTGTAGAAAAGGTAAGGGAAGAATTTGTTGCAACAAAGAATGGTATTCAATTCTATAATAAAAAGAAATATAAAATATTTCAGATTGAAAATGAATTAAGAGAATTAGAGTAAGATTAATTCTTAATTTTTAGGCCAAAATTTTCCGAGCATTAATTGAATATAACTACACATATATCTAAAAAGCAGAATTTTGGGGATTGTGACGCATGGATTTTTAAACTCATATGCGTATTTTTTGCGTCTTTTTTGGAGTTGTGAATGGCATATTTTTCTTTTTTTGAGACATATTGCACTGGACATGGATGATTTTAAGGGATTTTGGTTCTACAAGGCTTATGCTGGCAAAATTTTATTTTTGAGACACTGGACATATGCGCGTAATATGTTTAAATAAGTATTTGCTTGTAATCGGAATTATTTTTATGCATGTGTATGGTGATTAAAAAATGGACATTATTGAATTAATGAAAAAAGAAGTTGAAAAAAGCTTGATAATTTAGAAAATAAAGATTCTATATAAAAATTTATAACTTACAACGCATTTCTACTTCAAGAGGAAAATGCTGCTAAAATCAATCAAATTAAACAATATCAGGAGCTATCTTGAGCAAAAAATAGATTTCCCTACAGGCTCTTTGCTTCTTTCAGGTGACATTGGCTCTGGCAAATCTACAATCTTATTGGCAATAGAATTTGCCTTGTTTGGCTCTAAACCTTCTGAACTGCCTGCCAGCTCTTTGCTGAGGCACGGAAAAAAGGAAGGTTCTGTTGAGCTGAATTTTGAATTGGAAGGAAGAGATATTATTATTAAGAGGAATTTGAAACGCAGCAGGAATGGAATAAAACAGGAAGCGGGTTATATAATAACTAACGGCGTTAAAAAAGAATTAAGCCCTGTTGAAATGAAAAGCCGCATATTTGACTTATTGGGCTACCCTAAAGATTTGGTTGCAAAGGGAAAAGACCTGATTTACAGGTACACTGTTTATACGCCTCAGGAAGAGATGAAAAGAATTCTTACAGAGGATAAGGATACAAGGCTTAATACCCTAAGGAAAGTATTCAACATAGACAAGTACAAAAAAATAAGGGAAAATACATCCATATTCATAAGAGGCGTAAAAGAAAAGAGAAAAGAATTTGAAGGATTTATATCAGACTTTGAGGAAAAGAAAAAGGAATTAAATTCTATGAATAAAGAAATTTCTGGCTTAAATGAAAAAATAAAAAATATTATCCCCAAGGCTGAGAAAGCAAAGCGGGAATTAGGTAAAAAAAGAGAAAAAATCTCTATATATGAAAATAAAGTCAATGAATTAAACAAGCTAAAGAAAAATTTTGAAATTCTTGAATTGGATTTAGGCAACACTCTCAATGAGCATAACAATAATAATAAAACGATATCAAGATTAAATGAGCAAGTTGCAGAGCTTGAGAAGGATTTGGGAAAAGAGAAAATAATGGAACCTGATGATATAAAAGAGAAAATAAGATATCTGGAAAAGGATGTCAAGGATCTGCAGGAAGAAATTGATGCAGTAAAGCAGAAATTGAATGAATTCAGGATTAATAAAATTAAAGCAGAAGAAACAATTGGCAAGGTCTCTAGAATGGAGAAATGCCCATTGTGCCTGCAAAATGTGGGGCATGAGCATAAGAATTCCATTCAGGAAAGGGAAAATAAGAATATAGTAGAATCTGAACAAAACATAAAAGCATATTCTGAAAAAGAGAAAGAAGCCGGGAATAGACTAGACGGGCTGGAGAAAGAGAGGGACAAGTTAAGAAAAGCAGAAGGCAGAATGGAATTAATAAAATTAAAAATGC
>DAOVKD010000135.1 GCA_030631975.1 Candidatus Woesearchaeota archaeon | reverse complement strand
TTTTTCATTTTCCTTTTAAGCTCAAGCTCTTTTCCTTTCTTTTCCTTTAACTCTGCTTTTTTTCTTTCTTCCTGCTTTCTTTCCTCATCCAATACCTTTTGTCTCTTTTTCTCCAATTCCCTCTTCTTCCTCGCTTCTTTCTGCTGCCTTTTTCTTTCTTCTTCTAACAACCCCTTTCTTCTATCTTCCTTAATTTTTCTTTTCTCTTCTTCCCTCCTCTTCTTTTCAAGTTCTCTCTGCTCCCTTTCTTTCTGCTTCTGGATTCTGTATTCCTTTTTTTCTTTTTCAGTTTTAACCAACCCTATATCGTGAAAGAACTCAAAAATCCTTTTTCCTCTATCCTTTCTTTTATCTTGCCTTAACTTTACTTTCCTCTCTTTTTCTTTTTGTCTTTTCTCCTGCTCCTTTTGTTTTTCTTGCTGTTCTCTTATTTTCCTAGCTTCTTTTGCTCCCCTATTCTCTTTCCCTATCACAGGAAACGGCGGCGGGGGCGGCAATATGTCTAATTCTTCATCCTTTTTACTGAAAATACCAGAAATTGCTATAAAATTAATTAAATACCTTAATGACATAATCCACCCCTTTTTTTAATATAGTTTTAAAGATATATTTAAATGTTTATTATTTATAACTTTCTATAATTTTTCCTCTTGATTTAAATCCAGATTTAAAATCAAACATTCAATCATAATCTCTCCATATATGCCCGCATTTCTCGCACTTTAAGAACTTAGTTTCTGGTTCATCTCCTGCCCTTGTCTGGACAGTCCAGAAAAAAGCTGTTTTATGCCCGCATTTCTCGCATTTAACCTTTGTTTTGGGAAGTATATTCACCTTTTTCTCTATTACCTCTACCTCTTTTTCCTTTTTAGTTACAGTTTCAGTTATTTTTGTCTTTTCCACATTGCTGCTTTTATAGCCGCAGCTGCATACTAGGCTTTTCCTGCTGCCTTCTTTTTTTGGCAATAACACAGAACCGCACTTTGGACAAAACATTTTTTATTGACTTTCTTTGTTCTTATATAATAATCTTACTAAATTACCATACCCAGCCTACAAACTTCAGTATCTCAACAAACCATATCTTTATGTATCCCAGCAAAGGAACCCTTAAAACAGCATTTCCTATCAATTGTTCTTCTAAAATATCAGTTTCATCTGTGCACCCATTACTATTGCACCCGTTAATTTGCTTAGGATTATTATCACCCTTAGTTTCTAAAGCAGCATAAGCGCCATTATTAATTTTATTTATAACCCTGTGTATTATTGGGTCTTTTCTTGGCATTTCCCTATGACTAATAAAAACAATAATATCTCCTATTTCAATTTGTTTAGGTTTTTTGCCAATCAAAACTATAATATCCCCTTTGTTAAAACCGTTTTTTAATGGGAATTTTTCAAAGTCCCCTTTATCAATCCCGTTTTCAATATACCAACCCTTATTTTTTTCCCACCACTTATTAAATTCCATATTGTGCTCCATACTCTCACTTACAACAGCAACAACAGGATGGCTTGTGCTTAATATAAGACCTAAACCAGGGTATACAATAAATTTAATAAGAATAAATGCTAGTATTACATTAACAATCCAGCTCCATATACTATCATCTTCCCAAATGAAATACCACATTTTTTTAAGCAGCTTTTTAAACTTCCTTTTACTCATAAACTCAAAAAACAACAAGAAAGCATAAAAAGCTTTTGTTTTTATTGAATATATATAAAAAGAGGGCTGTGCCTAATTTAGGGGAGGCGGGTAGGAAGAATCGCGCTAAATGTGAAATTAAAATGCCGAGTATCATGACCAAGAATTTTTATACAGGCAAATCAGGATGCAGCATTTTGGCTTGCCCTGCATGCGACGTAGTTGCATGCTCGCTTGCAGCACAGCTCTGGCGCAGCCCTATTTTACAATGATACACAATAAAGACTATTTCGAAGGAATTCTGCAATTAAGAAACATAAGCAACGAAGTAATTGAATTTGCTGTAGAAGAGATAGAGAAGAATGAAAATATGCATATAGCCCAAATAATCAAGGTAACAAACGGTGTGGACATCTACGTATATCCTCAAAAACTACTTCGCAGCCTTGGCAGCAAACTCCAACACCATTTTTCTGGCCAGTTAATAGTAAGCAGAAAACTCCACACAAGAAGCAGGGTAACAAGCAAAGATCTTTACAGAGTAAACGTGCTTTTTCGTGTTCCAAAATTCAAAAAAGGAGACATAATAGAATACAAAGGCGACAAAATAAAAATTGTTGCAGTACATAAGAAAGTCTTTGCAAAAGACATCAAAACAGGAAAAAAACTTAACATAAGATTTAAGGATTTGTTTAGATGATTTCTATACAAAATGTGGGGCTGTGCCTAATTTAGGGGTGGTGGGTGGGAAGAATCATGTTTAATCTGAAATTAAAATGTTGTGTATTTTAACCAACTGTTTTTTAAAAAAGCAAGTAAGATGCAGCATTTTGGCTTGCCCTGCATGCGACGTAGTTGCATGCTCGCTTGCAGCACAGCTCTGGCGCAGCCACGGTTTTACACAAAACTTTATAAGCAAAATAACCCTACTGAACACAAGAGGGGTGGAATTGTCTTGGAAGGCATCATAAACAGTGGCTTAGGAGAAGGAACTTTTTTCATGTCCATGGAGCACTATAAAAAAGAAATTAAGGAAAAGCTTGGCTTTGATGCATATCCAGGAACATTGAATTTAAAGGTCAGCAAAGAACAAATAGACTCAATGAAAAAAAATAATCCAATAAAAATTGATGGCTATGAAAAGGATAATAAAACATTTGGAGGCATTAATTGTTATAAAGCAAAAATAAATAACATTAATGGCGATATAATAATCCCAGATATAAATAAACACAAAGAGGACATTATTGAGTTCATCGCACCAGTAGATTTAAAATCAGAATTAAAGCTCAAGGATGGAGATAAAATAAAAATTGAACTAGAATGACAAAAGTAGGCATTGCTGATACAACCTTTGCAAGAGTAAATATGGCAGACTTTGCAATAGGTGTAATTAAGAAAAACTCAGAGCACGAAATAGGAAAAAGACAAGGAAAAGAAGATGAAGGTCCTGTTTGACTCTAAATTAGAAGTAAAGAATCTGGGAAACATTAAGAAAATAGTTGTCCTATCAGATACACACCTCCCGGTAAGAGCCGCAAAAATACATGAGCAAATTATCTGCCAATTAAA
>DAOVKD010000028.1 GCA_030631975.1 Candidatus Woesearchaeota archaeon | reverse complement strand
CTTCTATTTTTTTTATATACTCTTCTGGATTCTTAATATTCAGAACATTAAAACCCATTTCCTTGGCCTGTTTCAAAATAGCAACCCTCTTCTTATTGCCAAGGGAAGATGAAATAATGAGGCCGCTTTTTTTAGCATCAAGCCCTTCCAAATCCCTGCTGGACTTAATGATACACTGCTGCAAACCGCTTTTATGCAAATCCCTTACTTTTTTTGGGCTCCTGTAACCGCTTGAAACTTTTTTAGCTCTGCCCCTAAATTTTAACCTAATCTTTGAATGCAATCCCTTGGGCCTTCTCCATTTTCTGCCCAATCTTTTCTTTTTGTGAGCATCCTGCCTAATAAAATCAGGTTTTCTGGTTTTAATCTGTTTTCTGAGTTCCAACAGTTCTTTTATTGATGTCATTTTATTTCTATTTCATAACAGCTCATTTAGTAAATTTTTCTTTTTGGTTCTATCCGATTTCTTTATCATCTTTCGTAAGAATCCAAATACCATCCTGAAAAATCCTTCCGTCATACCCCGTTCTTCTTGTAAGCTGCTCAATATCAGCGCTTACATGCCCTGCAATCTCTTTGCTCGGGCTTTCTACAGCAATTATGTCCCCTTCCACCTTAACAGCAGCGCCTTCTTTTAGTTTAAGTATCCTGGGGACCTTTTCACCAAGAAAATTTTTTACAATAAGCTGTCCATTACTCACAGAAACATTCATTGGAAAATGCCCTGAACATATCTTTAAAGTATACTTATGCCCCTCCAAGCTGCCCTTTATCATATTCTTTATGTGGGCAGCATATGATTTTGCAAGTTTCTTGTTTACTTTATTGAACCTGGATGCTTTTAGGGTTATGGTTCCTTCTTTATACCCTATAGCGACATTCTTATCTGAAAAATCCCTTTTTACATCTCCTTTTGGACCCTTTAATGCCAATATACTTCTGTTTAATTGTGCAGTAATGTTCTCCGGCAATTTTATTTCCATGCTTAGTCCTTTCCTCTTACTTTCTTTACTTTTCATTTTTAATAACAATAAGCCAGAAGTTTGCCTCCGATATTTTTCTTCTTCGCCTCGTTATGCGTAATAATGCCCATGGGTGTTGCTATAATCAGTATGCCCATTCCTCTTGCCAAAAGATATCTTTCTTCAAACTTCTCAAATTGGTCTTTTTTTATGCTGTATCTGGGTCTTATAACCCCGCATCTGTTTATATTTCCTAATAAATTTAATTTAATTAAATTGCCCCCCCTATCTTTGACCTCTTCAAACTCCCCCGTATATTTATTATTCTTCATGACCTCAAGCACCTTCTTGATCATTTTTGAAGATGGCCTGATTCTGCTTTCATTTCTCCCTGCCTTCTCATCAGTCAAAATTGATGACAAGGCGTTAGCTAATGGGTCGTTTAGTGACATTTTAACCTCAATTGTATTTTTTGAATCCAAGATCTGTCGCTGTTTCTCTAAAGCACTGCCTGCATAAGTTTAATCCGTAACTGCTTAAAATGCTCCTTATTCTTCCGCATCTTCCACACCTTTTAAGAGATCTCCCGCAGCTCCTCTTTTTAGGCGCATTATGCTTAATGAACTTTTTGAGCTTTACTGGTTTGGCTTTAAGCTGTTTGAAGGCTTTTCTATAATTGCTGTAAGTCATTTTATTCACCTATCTTCAGATTAAATGTATTTTTCATAAAGTTAATAGCATCATCCTTTTTTATCCTATGCTTCTTAGGAATTGTGCGTCTTTTCATAACTCTGCGCTTTATCCTGAACCCATTTCTTCTAAGTGTGATGCAAACCTGAAAACCCATAATGCCTATGTCCGGGTCATACCTTACTCCGGGGACATCAATATATTCATTTATGCCAAATGATATATTCCCCTCATTATCCAAATTACTTGCCTGCAGTGTGTTGTCTTTTGCCTCAAACAGCCTTTTCAACAGCTCCAGGGCATTTTTCTTTCTCAAAGTCAGCTTGCAGCCTATAGGCAAGCCAGGTCTTAAACCCCACTCCTGTATTCTTTTTTTTGTAAAAGTCTTAACAGGCTTATAACCACTTATACTGTTTATTAACTTCATCCCTTTCTCTAATTTAGCCTGGTCTTTCCCAGCGCCAATGTTTAGGGTAACTTTTTCTACGCTTATTTGTCTCATTGAGTTCATCTTCCTGTTAGACTGATTAAAGGATTATCTTTGCCTATTGGAAATGCATACTCCTTTAACGTTTCAACTACATCTCCTGATTCTGTCTTATACAAAATCCTATTGCCTATTATATCCTGGACCTTTCCAATCTGGCCAGTATGTTTTCCACCTACAAGATATATCAAAACATTCTTATCAAGGCTTACCTTTTCCTTTATCTCTTTCTTTTTTCCTTTAGCCAGCAAAATGGCATCCCCAACTTTATAGCTTCCATCCTGAGCAAAAATATTCGCCCCGTTATATAAGTGTAATTGTATTTTGCCTTTAACTGCCCTTTTTCCTGTTATCTTGCATAACTTCAGGGCGCTTTCTTCTTTTCCTATTTTAATAAGATCCAGCTTTCCTTTTTTGTCTAAAATAACCCTAAAATGCTCATTTATATCGTTTAAAGACAGGACATCAAACAATCCTACAGGAAACCTGCAATCCTTCCTCCTTACACCATCAACTGCAACATCCCTTTTTTCCAGTATAAACTTCACTTCCCTATTGCTGTTAGCATAACCAAGAATGTCTCTTAAAACGATATTCAGAGGTAAAGCCATATTTATTTTATGGGTCCCTGGACTAGGCTTAGCAACATATGTTATTCCTTTCCTTTTTATCCTCCATGTTCTTGGAGCAAAATATCTTTTTAGATGTTTAGACATGGTTATTTCCTCTCAATAGCTTTATTTCTCATTTTATCATCCATATTAACACCAGTAATAGTCATGTTCGATGGATTTATTGGACGCCTCGCTTTTGTGCCGTCCCTCTTGGCGATCTCGATACCACTGACATAAACTAATGTTTTCTTTACACTAACCTCTTCAATCTTGCCGGTTTTATTCTTAAATCGGCCCCTCATTATCTTGACATCATCGCCTTTCCTTAAGTTCATGCTTCTCCTGTTGTATTTTTTTCTCAAATCTTTTGAAAGATGCGCGCTAACAAATTTTTGTTTTATATGCAGCGGAGCATTATGCCTGTACTTCCTTTGCTTCCTTGGCTGTCTGCTTTTTACCCACGAACGTGAAAATTTTGTCTTCATTTTTTCCCTCAATTAAACAACAATACTGGCTATTTTGGCAATGCCAGGCCACCTCTCGCATACCTCTTTGGCTATAGCGCCCTTGAATATTGTCCCTTTTGGATTTCCCTTATCATCTTTCAAAACAACCGCGCTATTATCTTCAAACTTTATTCTTATCCCATCAGATCTTCTGTACTCTTTCTTTTGCCGCACTATGACAGCATAAACTACCTGTTTTCTCATGTCAGGCCTGCCTCTTCTAACAGACGCCGTTACAAGATCGGCAACACCTGCTGCAGGGTATTTTCCTTTAGTGGTTTTGCCCCCTACAACTGTAAATATCTTGATTACTTTTGCTCCTGAATTATCGCACGTTTCTATTTGGCTTCCAACAGGAATTGCTTTCGTTATCCTTGATCTCACTGCTTGCATTTACGTAGCCACCTCTTCCTCAGCATCATCGATCTGCTCTTCACCTTTTTTCACTTCCTTTTTGAATTTCGCTTCTTCTTCAGCTTCCATTCTCTCCTTGAACCCCTTTTCCTTCCCTAAAATCTCCACAATAACAAAATTCTTGGTTTTGCTTAATGGTCTGCATTCCATGATTTTGACAATATTTCCTTCATTTGCATTAATACACGCAGGATTATGAGCTTTCACCCTGCTTTTCCTTTTCTCATATCTTTCATATTTTCTTAGGAATTTCCTATGCCCCCATTCCACAATTGCAGTTTTCTGCATCTTAACTGATATTACTGTGCCTGTAAAAATTCTCCCCCTGCATTTTAAACTACCATGGAACGGGCAGTTACTATCATTGCATTTGCCCGCAGGCTTTGCAACTTTTATTCCTATACTTCTCATTTCCATTTTTTTCTGCATTATATTCTATTTTTTACTTAACTTCTATGGAGTCTGGTGGAAAGCCCATACCTGCCAAAATTTCCTTGACTTTATTCTTATGGTCTCCCTGCAGTTCTACTTTTCCTTCCTTTGCAGTACCGCCGCATGCAAGCTTCTCCTTCAGTTTCTTTGCAAGGTCTTTAATATCAATCTCTTTCTGGTCTATGCCTTCAATTATTGTGCAAAATTTTCTGAACTTCTTCCTCTCAAGGAAAACTTTTATCAATTGGCTTTCTTTTGCAATGGTCTCGCAAACACACAACTCTTTCACCAGCCCGCACTTGGGACAAATCTCACTCATGTTTTTTTATCACCTTAGATTATTTTGTTTTTTCAACTTTTTTTGCTTTCGGCTTGCTTTTTTCTTGCTCTATCGTAAGTATTCTTGCCATAGTTTTCTTTATCTCCCTTACTTGTCCGGGGTTCTTAAGCGCAGTTCCTATTGCTATCTGGGCGTTTATCTTAACAAGTTCATTTCTCAGCTCAACTTTTTTTTTCATCAAGCGTACTTTTATCCAGCGTCCTTATTTCCTTGAGCTTCATTTTTTGTTTTTATCCCCATCATCAGCACTTTTTTCACCAGAATTTTTATCTTCAGTTTCTTTTTTCATTCTGGACTTTTTCTTGGCTTTAGGTTTTGTTTCTTTTTGTTTGTCTTCTTTTTCCTCATCTTTATCTTCTTCCTTCACGCCCTCTATTTTTTCTTCTTTTTCTTCAATAAACTCGACCTTATCCGGTAGTGTTGTTCCAGGAGGCATTATACTTACCTTAACACCAACAACACCTGTTTTCAATTTTGCCTGACTATGCGACTTATCAACACCAACTATAGATATCTCCCCGCATTTCTTAAGATAACCGGAGTAAAATCTCCAGGACTTTGCTCTGCTGCCCGGTATCTTGCCGCTTACTATTATCTCAACACCCAATGCTCCTGCCGCCATGACACTTTCCATCACCTTATGGCCTATTGCTTTAAACTTCTGAGCCCCAAATCTTTCCAATGAATCAGTAATTCTTTCAGCAACTATGTTTGCGTCAAAATTAACGCCTTCCACCTCACTAATTTCTATCTGGGGGTTCTCAAGCCCGAATTTCTTTTTCAAAGTCTTTGTCAACTCCTTTATATTCTGGCCCTTTCTTCCAACTATAAGCCCGGCTCTTGATGCATAAATGACAATTTTTTCCCCAAGAGGAGTCTTTACCATTTTTGTATGGCTGTGACCAACATTTTTCAGATTATTGTTTATGTATTCATGTATTTGGTATTCTTTTATTTTCTGCGCTACAAATTTTCTTTCTATCATTTTTTGTTTTTGTTTTCTTCTTTTACCTTCACATCTTTTTTCTCTTTCTTTTGTTCTTCCGCATCCTTCTTTTCAGCTTTTACTGCTTTTTTCCCAGATTTCTTGTCAGCAGCCTTTTCCTGAACAACAATATCAACATTAGTCCTCTTAGACAATCTGCTCCTTTTCCTGCCGAAATGCATTGCCTTAGATGCCTTGTTTGCATTTATGTGCGTTATCACTAAATTAGCTGTACTAAGCCCTTTAAACTGTGCATTAGCCTCAACACTATTTATGAGATTTAAAATCTCCATTGAAGCTCTTTTGGGATATCTCCCTGCCATCATCCCATTTTTATGCCCGGTATTCATGTTAAACTTTCTAAACGGAATTGCCTGCTTATGCTCAATAACCCTGCTTAAAACATCCTTTGCATAGCCTACATTCATGTTTCTTATGAAATCGCATATCTCTACACTTTGTTTAAATGAAATATGCAATGATCTTCCAAAAGCCCTGGCCATATTCTCTTTGTCATAATTTTTTGCTGGATAGTTATTTTTCATTTTACTTAACTGATAATGCCGCGCTTGACCTTGTAGCGCCTATTCCTGGCGCAGAGTGAGCAACCACCTTTCTTGTCAAAACAAATTCTCCAAGGCAATGCCCAATCATTTCCTCCATAATTGTTACAGGAATGAATTCTTTTCCACTGTGCACCTTTATTGTTTTTCCAACCATTTCCGGCAGGATTATAGCCCCCCTACAGTGAGTTTCAATATTACTTTCATTTTTCTTTATTTTTTTCAATAAAATTTTTTGTTGCTCTGTAAGACCTCTTTTCAAACTTCTTCTTTGCCTTGCCGGCAGCAGCACAGCTAACTCATTCAAACTTAGTTTCTTTAATTCCTCAAGTGTTTTTCCCCGGTAAGTGAATTCTTTTTTAACCATATTCAAAAATACCTCTTATTTTTAAATGCACTTAAAAATTCGCTGCGGAAATTTTTTGTGTCCTGAAAATGCTCAGAAATCAATTGATTTCCGGCGCACCAAAAATTCCAACAGAATTTTTTAGTGTTTTTAATTTCCCTGACTTGAAAATGTTTCATTTTCATTGTGTTACCTTTTATCTGTTCTTCCCAGTTCTTTTAGGCGCAAGTTTTCCAACTTTCCTTCCAGGAGGAGCATTTCTGGAAGATTGGGTAGGGCCTCCTTTTACTGCTGAACTTGAGCCTCCAAATGGATGATCCACAGCATTCATTGATGTTCCCGAAACCTGCGGCCATAATTTATTCTTTGCTTTCATAGCATAATATCTTTTTCCGGCTTTTAAAAATGGTTTTTCCTTTCTGCCGCTGCCTGCAATAACTCCTATTGCAGCCCTGCATTCCGGGAAAAAAATTCTTCTTTTTGCAGACGGCAACTCCACAACAATTTTATCCTGCATTTTAGTGATTATTTTTGCAAAACCTCCTGATGCTCTTACAAACTTCCCCCCGTCTCCAGGAAACGCCTCTAAATTATATATAGCAATCCCTTCTGGTATTTTCTTTAAGGGCATAATATTCCCCCTTCTTACATCAACATTGTCTCCCATTTCTACTTTGTCCCCAACCCTTACCCCCTCAGGGGCCTGCACCAAAACAATATCTCCATTGCCATACTCTATT
>DAOVKD010000162.1 GCA_030631975.1 Candidatus Woesearchaeota archaeon | reverse complement strand
ATATCTGCGAAAGAATATTGCGGAAATTATTAAAACTCCAACAATAATTAATATTACCTCTAGAAACCCTATATCAAACATTAAAAACTGCATATTATACATATTAAAAAAGCAGAGATATTTAATTTTATCTGAAAATACTTCTCCCTGAAGTTTCGTGTTTTCCACTGCATAGCATAAGCCAATTCTTCAGCAAACTCAGAAATATGGTAACCTTTATAAATGAGATGAATTACCCAATTCTTGAAATCAGCCTGAAAAGATGTCCTTTTCAGTACAGTTTTACAAGACTGTTTTCTACAAAAGGATGTCAATAAAAGGTTTTTTGCATAGACAAGTTCCTTATTCATATTTATCTATTATATGTGGGGTGATAAAAGCAAAAAAACAAGATGCCGCAGAAAAGAAAACCAAGAAGTGGAAGTTTACAATACTGGCCAAGGAAAAGGTCAAAAAGAGTTTTTGCTAGAGTTAGGGCTTGGAGTAGAAGCAATGAAGCAAAGCCTCTTGGTTTTGCAGGTTACAAGGTCGGCATGACTCACCTGATAATTAATGACAACAGAAAAACATCAACAACAAAAGGCACTGACATTTTTTGTCCTGCCACCATCATTGAATGCCCGCCATTGAAGGCTGCTTCTATAAAATTTTATAAGAACACAATAAATGGTTCAAATCTTGTTTCTGAGATTTCTGCTGGAAACCTTGATAAAGAGCTTAAAAGAGCTATTATTCTGCCAAAAAAACAGAAAAAAGATTCTAAAGAGAATAAAGGTTTTCCATCTGATTTTGATTATATAAGGCTGTTAGTTTATACTTCTCCAGGCCTTACCGGGATAGGGAAAAAAAAACCGGAAATCTTTGAGATTGCTGTTGGCGGCAATAAGGAAGAGCAATTAAATTACGCAAAAGAAAAACTCGGAAAGGAGATAAATATTTCTGATGTGTTTAAGGAGGGGCAGCAACTTGATGTACATGCAATATCAAAAGGCAAGGGGGTACAGGGGCCAGTAAAGAGGTTTGGAATTTCGCTAAAGCATCACAAGACAGAGAAAAGCAGAAGAAATCCTGGAAGTTTAGGCGGTTGGGTAGCGCAAGGACATATTATGTGGAGACAAGCAAAAGCCGGAAAAATGGGTTATCATTTAAGAATGGAGCACAACAAATGGCTTTTGAAAATGGGGAGCGCAAATGAAATAAGCAAAAAAGGCGGTTTTGGGAATTACGGCGTTATAAAGAATAATTATATCCTTGTTAAGGGTTCTGTGATTGGGGCTAAAAAGAGATTGATAAGAATAAATGAGCCTATTAGGCCTGATAAAGGCATACCTAATACCCCTCCAACCATACAATACGTAAATTTGGAGCAAAAATCAGCGTAAAATGAGAATCCAAAATTTTATTGAATTTAGTTGGGATTTTCAATGTCTTAAAAAATCAAAGATTTTTGAGACACAAGAAATGCAAAGCATTTCTTTGTGTTCCAAACAAATTTGAAACAAATGAAACTCAATATTTTAGATATTTCGAAGAAAAAGGAAGGAGAAATAAATTTGCCTGCGCAGTTTGATGAAGATATAAGACCGGATTTGGTAAAGAGAGCTGTTCTTGCATTGCAAAGCAATAAGAGGCAGCCTTATAGCGCTAAAGCTGAGGCTGGGAAAAGGGCGTCTGCAAAACTTTCAAAAAGAAGAAGAAAATACAGAGGAATGTATGGCTTCGGTATATCAAGAACACCTAGGAAAATTTTGTTAAGAAGGGGGACAAGGATGAACTGGGTTGGAGCTTTTTCACCAAATACAGTGGGGGGGAGAAGGGCTCATCCTCCAAAATCTAAAAAAGTATTTATGAAGAAAGTAAACAAAAAAGAAAGGAAAAAGGCAATAAGAATAGGCATCTCAGCTACAGTAAGGAGTGATTTGGTAAAAAGCAGGGGGCATATTGTGCCAGAGGATTACCCTTTTGTTATTGACAAAAAATTTGAAGAGTTAAGCAAGACAAAAGAAGTAAGAGGCATCTTAAAGGCTTTCGGCCTTGAGAAAGAATTAGAGAGAGTAAACAAAAAGAAGATCAGGAGTGGAAGAGGAAAATCCAGGGGAAGGAAATATAAAACAGGAAAAGGTCCTTTAATTGTTGTTTCGAAAGAAGTAAATGCGATAAAAGCTGCAGATAACATTCCCGGAATAGACATTGTTAATGTAAAAGAGATTAATGCGGAGCTGCTTGCTCCGGGAAAAGTGCCTGGAAGATTAACATTATGGACTACAGGTGCGATTGAAACTTTGGAAAAAGAAAAGTTGTTTAGGTAAAATGGATCCGCACAAAATTGTCAAATATCCACTGTCAACGGAGAAATCAATAAGGCTTATGGAGAGCCAGAACAAGCTGATTTTTGTAGTGAATATAGACGCTGACAAAAAAATGATAAAAAATGCTATAGAGAGTATGTTTAAAGCAAAGGTGGATAATGTAAGGACATACGTGAGCAATGGAGAAAAAAAGGCGTATGTGAAATTTTCAAATGAAAGTCCTGCCATCGATATAGCAACTCAGCTGGGCTTAATGTAAGTGGTATAGATGGGAAAAAACTTAATACAACAGGCAAGGGGCAAAGGAAGCTCTAGGTATAGGGCTCCCAGCTTTAGATATAAGGGAGAAAGCAAATATGCAAAGTACGAAAAAACAACCCTAAGCGGGGAGATAATTGACTTTATACACTGCCAGGGTCATAGCGCGCCTCTTGCGCAAATAGAGTATGGCAATGGAGATATTGT
>DAOVKD010000096.1 GCA_030631975.1 Candidatus Woesearchaeota archaeon | reverse complement strand
TAAAAGACTGTCTGAGTCTGTAGTTCTTGAGTCAAAGCACTGGTACGAAACAAGAAACATAGGAGGAGGCGCCCCGCCAATAGAAACTAACAAAGGATGGCTTTTAATTTACCATGCAGTAGATGATATGGATAAAGGAAAAACCTATAGGGCAGGGGCTGCCTTACTAGACAAAAAAAATCCGCAAAAGGTGATTGGCCGCCTGCACGAGCCGCTTTTTTCTCCAGAAGAAAAGTATGAGACCTCTGGAAACATAAATAATGTGGTATTTCCGACAGGAACAGCTGTTTTTGACAAGAGACTTTACATATATTACGGGGCAGCTGATACCAGAATTGCAGTTGTTTCTGTTAATTTAAAAGAATTGTTGAAAGAGATAATAAGAAGCAAACCAAAAGTTTGATTGCTGCTTTTAAGAAGTTTGTAAAAATATATATGTTTATCAATACAAGGCATATTCCTTAAGTATAACATGAAAAAATGGAAAATAAAGAAAAAACATCATGGATATTGTATATGAGTACATTTCCGCCAAGAGAATGCGGCATAGCCACGTTTACAAAGGATTTAACTACGGCTATGGATAAAAAATTTAGTCCTGGTATCAAATCAAAAATCCTTGCAATGAACAAGAACGCTGTTAATATCTATAATTATCCTGATGATGTCCTCTTTCAGCTCAATGACGAAGATATTCAGGAATATATAGATACTGCGAAAAAAATTAATGAAAATAGTGCCATTAAGTTAGTTAATATTCAGCATGAATTTGGAATCTATGGAAGAAAACAGGGCAAGCATTTAATTCATTTTGTTGAAGCTCTGAATAAGCCGATGGTAATAACACTTCATTCAGTTGTTCCAAACCCAAATGATAATAGGAAAAGGATTATACAATCAATTTCTAAAAAAGCTTTATGTATAATTGTTATGAATAAATTGGCTATTGAGATATTAAGGAATGATTATGGCATAGACAATGATATTGCTGTTATTCCGCATGGGATACATCCTGTTGAATTTAACTCAATAACAAAAGAAAAAATTAAAATGGGCTATAAAGATAAGATTATACTTTCGTCATTCGGCTTAATAAGAAAAGGCAAGGGGTTTGAGTATGTCATTGAGGCGCTGCCAGAAGTTATTAAAAAATTCCCTAATTTGTTATATTTGATTGTTGGGGAGACTCACCCTCTTGTTAGGAAAAAATCAGGAGAAGCCTACAGGAATTTTCTTGAGAAAAAAATTAAGGAATTAGGGCTTCAGAAACATGTAAAATTTTATAATAAATACCTAAAATTAAATGAGTTAATAAGCTATCTTAAAGCAACAGATATTTACATATCCCCTTCCCTTAACCCCAACCAGATAACAAGTGGGACAATATCTTATGCTATGGGCTGCAGCAAAGTTGTTGTTTCAACGCCTATTTTGCATGCAAAAGACGCCATTACCCCTGAGAGGGGAATATTAGTTGAATTCGAGAATCCAAAATCATTTGCAGATGCGATTATAAAGCTATTATCCAACCCTTTGTTGAGAATGGAAATGGAAAAAAATGCCTATGCCTACTCACGACATATGGTATGGCCTTCTGTTGCGGAATCTTATATGAATATTTTTAAGAGGTATATCTGATTACAGAGAAAACAAATATTTTTCCAATTCTTTCTTTTTTGCAGTAGCAACGCAAACATATTTGTCTGCTGCGCCATAATAGTAAAAATAAGTTCCTTTGAATTCAACCAAACCATCACCAAAGATAACATTATTGGCTTTACCATTTAGTTCATAATCTTCAGTTGGTGTCATTAATGGCTTGTCAGCTCTGTACAGCACTTTATCTGGATTATTTTTGTCTAATAGCGCCAAAGATGGATGAAAAACGCCGTTTTTGTCTGCAGTATTGAAGAATAAAACCAGCTTATCATTAAATACAAATGGCGGGGGACCTGCTTCAACGTATCTGCTGTCAAATTTATTCTCCCTGGTATCCAGAATAGGGTTCTTATCAAGTTCCCAATTAAAAAGGTCTTTTGATTTTGCAATTCGTATATTTTTCCCTCCAATGAACATTGTATATTTTCCATTTATTTTTTTGGAAAACAATGCTGCAGATTTTAAGCCTTTAACAATAATGCCCTGCTTTTTCCAATTTATCAGATCTTTTGATATTGCCAAGGAGGTATTAATAGTCTGGCTTGTCACAGGCTGCATACCATTATAGGAAGTATATGTCAAATAGAAAGTGTCATCTATTTTTGTAATTCTTGGGTCCTCACAGCCTCCTTTCTCCTCTGGAAGGTTTGGTTCAATTATTGGGTTATTGTTATATTCCTTAAAGTTATATCCATCGTCACTTATTGCGAGGCATAATCTTGAGATACCAGATGATCCTTCTGCACGATATATTAAATAAACTTTATTTTGATGAACAATAGCGCAGGGATTATAAGCGAATTCTTTTTTATAATGTTTTCCAGAATCAGGGCTGATTACAGGATTGTTTTTATATCTTTCAAAGAGCATAATTTTTATTTACCTAAGATATATAAAAACTTTCTCTTTTAAAAACAAAATGTTTTTTAAGGATTTTTCGGCATTTTCATTAATTTATTTTTATATTATGACTTACAATTATTTGTTTTGTATTTTCTTTATTATAGTAAAGGACACAAGTTTTTAGACATAAATATGTCCTTTACTTATTATGAACAGACAACTATTGTATCAATATTTTTGTCTGTGAGTATAGCTTATTTAATAAATATGCAGAGTAGTTTAGCAACAAAAACTAAACATCAATTCATGCTTTTTTATTTACTTTATTGATTTTACCTATAGTCCCTGCAACAAGCAGTGGAAATATTAATGTGGCGTCAGCAACAACCTTAACGCGCTGCGCATTTGGCTTTATCTTTGCCCAGCTTATAGCCTCTTCCTGGTTTCCTCCGGAGTCAGAGCCGTCAAATTCCTGCGCAGTAGTTATGTAAATGCTGTAGTCAAAGCCTTCCCTGAATATTGATGAGTTTAATAAGAAATGCTTTGCAATCCCCCCTCCTAAAACTATACAGCCTGCCTTACTGGTGTTTTGCAGTATTTTTGTGAGTGTAAAATTATCTTTTGTAACATCTATTGCAAATTTTGGATTTCTGCGCTTGAAAAAAGTTGTTAGATCTCCCATTGCGCCGTCTGTAATGCCTGGGCAGAATACTGGAATGCTGTTTTTTGCCGCCCAGTACACAAATGACTGCTCGTGATTCTTCCTTGTCAGCTTATGCTTTTTCACATACTTGCCCATTTCCCTTACAACTTCATAAGTACATGGAATTCCCTTAAATTCTTCCATCAGTTTCCTGAAAAAATCATTGAAGAACCTTTCAAAATATAAATAGCGGTCCATCGGAACCAAAATATTGCCTATTCTTCCAATTGACTCGTCTAAAAGAAACTCTCCTTTTATGTCAAAAGCGCCCAAATGAAATGGTTTTATGCATTTAATTATATCTTCTTCCAAAGAAGCTGCAGTTGTTGTTATGCCATCAACAAGCTTGTTTTTTACTAAATATGCTATGATTTCCCTGTTGCCGGAGCTTATCATGTTTCCTGTAAAGGACATCCATATTTTGAGTTTTCCCTTGTTTTTTTCCTCAAGCATTTTTGATAGAATGTTGAAAGCTGCGCCAAGGTTAGAGCCCTGGAAACCCATGTACATGTAATTCTCTATGAATTTGCTGAAGTCAAAAAGCTCTTCAAAATCATGGCCCTTAATTTCCGGAAAATTATCCATAGACATATAATTCTTTAAATGCCCTTTCCATCTCCTGTTTTGAACATAGATTGACATTTTATAACACATAGATTATTTTTTATTATTGTTTTAAATTGAATATAATGGAAAATAAAATTAAAAATGCGATAACGGCTAATAAAACCTAGAATTCCTCATGCGCCGAACTTGCGAACATTGTCCATAATCAAAACTAATAGAATAATCTTTATAAACATTTTTGTTTTAATGGGTGAAATGCTCATAGATATACACTGCCATCTGGACCATTGCTATTTTAAGGATAATCTGGACAGAGTTATTAATAATGCCAAAAAAGCTGGCTTAAAGGTAATCCTTACTGCAGG
>DAOVKD010000186.1 GCA_030631975.1 Candidatus Woesearchaeota archaeon | reverse complement strand
GTAATAACCTTTTCCATAAAAATTTCTAATGAATCAACAATTACACCATCATAGTCAAATATTAAAACCTTTTCCATAGATTAATTGAAAGCATTCCTCTTTATATACATAATTAAAAAGCCCGTAACTCTACACTTTCGCTTATGCTCTAATACCTCCATCAAATCTCTTCCTTTATATCCGCTGTTGTTACCATAGTATAAGTCTGCCTTACTCCTTTCTGCTCTTTTCTGAACTTTATTAAAAATTTATTAAATTCCTCGACATCCCTGAACTTCAGTTTCAGCATCAGGTCATACTCGCCAGTTACGCCAAAGACTTCTTTAACGCACTTGTTGCTTGTTATTTTATCATTAATATACTGCGTTGTGCCGCCTTTTATCAGCATAAAAACAATAAAGTTTTCCCCCATGGCTTTATTATCAAGTTTTAATGTAAACCTCTCAATCACACCGTCTTTAACCAGTTTCTTAATCCTTTCATGAACTGTGCTCGGCCTTACCCCGCTCTTTTTTGCTATATCCCTGACTGCTGATCTTGAGTTTTGCTTCAAAATATTAATTATGGAATAGTCTTTTTTGTCAAGAGTCATTTTAAGAACGCTCTCTGGGATCAAGAATTACAAAAAGGCTGGGGGTGTCTCAGAGAGCATTTCAAAAGCTGAATTGTCCAACTGGTATATATAATTTTCCATTTTTGTCCAGTTTTTTTAAAAATTTCCGGACAAATCATAGATTAAAAAGGAAAAAATATATAAAAACAAACTTTAACGCTCATATTAGGTGATAATTATGCCAAAAGACTATTTTGTTAAAGATATTAATCTTGCAGAGCAAGGCAAAAAAAACATAGAGTGGGCAGAGATGCAGATGGGAGCTTTGCTGGAAGTAAAAACACGCTTTGAGAAAGAAAAACCGCTGAAAGGAATAAGGGTGGGACTTGCTTTGCATGTAACTAAAGAAACCGCTGTCCTTGTAAGAACCTTAGTTGCTGGCGGCGCAGAAGTTGCAATTACTGGCTGCAACCCCTTATCAACGCAGGATGATGTTGCTGCTGCATTGGCCAAAGAAGGGATTAAAGTATGGGCATACAAGGGAGAAACAAAAGAAGATTATTACCGGTACCTGGCAAATGTTATTAATTCTAAGCCGTATATTACAATTGACGATGGCTGCGATCTAGTATCAGAAATCCACACAAAACATACAGATTTGATTCCGGAAATTATTGGCGGCTGCGAGGAAACTACCACTGGAATAATTAGATTAAGAGCTATGGAGAAAGATGGCGCTTTGAAATACCCTATGATTGCTGTTAATGATAATAAAACTAAGCATCTTTTAGATAATTATTACGGAACCGGACAAAGCACTATAGATGGGATCTTAAGGGGAACGGGCATACTATTTGCAGGTAAAAATGTTGTTGTGGCAGGATATGGCGACTGCGGCAAAGGTGTTGGTTTAAGAGCAAAAGGTATGGGCGCAAACATCATTGTAGCAGAAGTAAATCCTTTTAGAGCCCTGCAGGCTAAATTAGATGGTTTTAGAGTTATGCCGCTGAAAGAAGCTGCTAAAATAGGCGATATATTTATCACAGTAACCGGAGATAAGCATGTAATCAAAATAGAACATATGGAGTTAATGAAAGACAAAGCAATCGTAGCTAATTCCGGGCATTTTGACGCAGAGATTGACTATGCAGGCTTAAAGAAAATATCTGTAAATGCAAGAGAAATAAGACCTTTAGTTGAAGAATTTACTTTAAATAACGGCAGGAGAATAATAGCGCTAGCTAATTGCAGGCTAGTCAACCTCTCACTTGCAGAAGGGCACCCTAGCGAAGTCATGTCCACTTCTTTTTGCGGGCAATCACTTGCATGCGAGTATTTAGTTAAGAATAAGGATAAACTTCCCAAAAAAGTTATCACCCTGCCGGAAGAGTTAGACAATGAAATAGCAAAACTTCAGCTCGAAGTATTAGGAGTTAAGATAGACTCACTAGATGAAGAACAGATTAAATACTTAAATTCATGGAGCGAGGGCACCTGATTTTTCTATTTCTTTTATTAATTTTTGATAAGGGTTTGGTTTTCCAAATATGCTTCTAATGTCCATCTTTAGGTTTCTCTCTATATCCTTTTTTGTAGGAATAGCACCTTTTATTTTGGCATAATTAATTATTTTCTCTTTCTTTAGACTTCACTTTGGATAATTGATACAATGACAGACGAGCAAAAAAAGTATAGTGAATCCTGGCAGGAAGGAACATAATTGTTATATCCTGTTATTTTTTGCTTAACAAACCATTTAAGAATATCTTCTTTTTCATTCAGTGATTTTTTCAAGAACATTTATTGCTTTGTTGAACAAATTATTTTCTGTTACAGAAGAAACAGTGTTTGGTGGTGTAAAACTAAATCTATTATTAACTATGATTTCCAGAGTTTGTAAGTTTTGGGTGTGGGTCATTCTCCTGCCCCATAAAGAATTGGAGTATTTAAACTTTTCTAT
>DAOVKD010000136.1 GCA_030631975.1 Candidatus Woesearchaeota archaeon | reverse complement strand
GAGCTTTCTCTGGTTTATTGCCAGCAAGACAGGCTTCTAAGTTAAAGCCTGTGGATGCTTTACGTTACGAGTGAAACGAGTAACGCTAAAGTCAAGGAACGAACGAAGTGAGTGACGGACATTGCGATACGAATGAAATAAAATAGATGAAAGAAGAAAAATTAACTGTAGTAGCGTAAAAAACTAAAAAAGAAGTAGAAACATTGATTGGAAAAAATAGGAAATATGATGAAACCAATAAAATTTCCAAAAGATGAATCAGCACATGATAATATTATCGAATGGTGGTATTTTAATGGGCACTTAAAGGATTCAAAAGGCAATAGATACCCCTTTATGAACTGCTTGTTTAAAGCGGATGTTAAGAAAGTAAATATACCTTTCCTAAAAAAAGCTCCATTTAAAATAATATACTTCTCACACTCTATCCTCTCAGATATAAAAGCAAAGAGATCTTACCCAAAAATAGATTATGTTTCTATAGTCTCAGGAGATAGTTTCTCAAAACCCCTGCTTTTTATTAACTATATAGACTCATTAATATTCAAAGGCTATATTAATAAAGTAATAGAAGAGACAAAAAAGTTTAATTACCATATAAAAACAGATAATCTTGATCTAAATCTAACTTCAGTAAAGAAACCTTTGTTAGAAGGTGGAACTGGTTACATTAAGTTTGGTTCAAAGTCAACATATTATTATTCTCTAACAAATCTAAAAACAAAAGGCACTATTAAAATTAATGGAAAGCTAATAAAAGTAAAAGGCAAATCATGGATGGACCATCAATGGGCTAATGCAGGTTATTCTAAAGATAGATGGACTTGGTTTTCAATACAATTAGACAATAATTTAGAAATAGTGTGCCTTGAATCTGGTAATGGAAAAAATAAAACATATCTTGCTACTGTTTCTTATCCCAATAACAAACAAGTATCTACAGATGATATTCAACTAACTCCAACAGGTATTGTTTGGCAAAGCCCTACAACAAAAGCAGAATATCCTTTATCTTGGAAAATAGAAATCCCTTCTCAAAATATTAATTTAGAAGTAAAGCCTCTGCTAAAAAAACAAGAAATGTTATTTGGCACAATAAATTACTGGGAAGGGCCGCTAACTGTCAAAGGCACTGTAAGCAAGAAAAAAGTAAGAGGTGCAGGATTTTTAGAATTGGTTGGTTATCCTATGGAAATCTCTAACATAAACTTCTACAAAAAAGAAGTTGAAAAAGTTATTGGAAAATCAGTACTCCCCTATGTAGAAAAGAAAGGAAAAAAGTTTGTTAGTGGCTTATGGCCTCTTAAGATTATAAAGAAATTATATCAAAGGGGGTTTTAAAAAAGAAATCCTGAAATTAGTAGAATAAAAATGTTTTAAAATTAGCCACAGTTATCTTATATTAAAAGGGTGGAATGTTAACTAAAAAAATGAAACTAGTGATAAATGGCGAGGTAAAAAACTCAGTGTGTGAAAAGGTCTCAGATTTGTTAAATGCGCTTAAGCTAGATGGAGATAGTATTGCTATGCTACTTGGATTTGGTTTAGCAAAGCTTGGCGCTATTGCTATTGCTGCTGCCGGATATTCATTTCTTAAACCTTATTTTCCATGGTGGTTAATACTTGGCTGCCTTGCATTCTCATTTTTTATCGGTGCTGCTTCTGGATTCTTCCCTGCAAGAGCAGCATCAAAACTAAAGCCTGTGGATGCTTTACGTTACGAGTGAAACGAGTAACGCTAAAGTCAAGGAAGATTATGCCACAAAGTGACACTAATCTGGCAGAAAAACGAAGTTTGTCAACACAAAGTGACGGACATTGAGATATGAATACCAGGCGGCAGATGCTAACAAACACGATTTGGGATACAAATAAAAACGATAATTAAAAAACAGGTAAAGTCTTATTCTCAATATGGCTAGTAAAAACCAAAAGAAAAATGTCTGGTACCTTGGCTTAGTTAGTTTTTTTACAGATGTAAGCTCAGAGATGATTTTTCCTATTCTGCCAATATTTTTGACTACAATTTTAAAGGCAAATATGGCTGTTGTTGGCTTGATAGAGGGGATTGCTGAAAGTACAGCAGCTTTGTTAAAGCTTATTTCAGGGTGGCTGTCAGATAAATTCGGAAAGAAAAAAATATTGATTATTGGAGGTTATTCTTTATCGACAATAACAAAGCCTTTGTTAGCTATATCCACTCAATGGACACATGTCCTGGGTGTAAGATTTTTTGATAGGGTTGGCAAGGGCGTTAGAACTGCTCCAAGGGATGCCCTGATTGCCGCTTCCAGCGATAAAAAATCCATTGGAAAAAGCTTTGGGCTGCACAGGGCAATGGACACTTCCGGGGCAATTGTTGGGACTTTAATTGCTTTCTTTATTCTGCAAAGATATTTAGGAGATGCTCTCAGGTTAATTTTCTGGCTGTCATTTATTCCAGGTCTAATAGCAGTCTTAATCCTTATTTTTGCTGTTAAAGAGCCCAAAAGTAAAGCAGAAAAAAAGTTTAATTTTAATTTTAAAAATTTAAATCCAAATCTCAAGCGATTTTTAGGGGTCATATTCATATTTAACCTTGCAAATTTCAGCTATGCGTTTTTTATTTTAAGAGCAGAAGATGTTGGATTGATGATAGCATTGATACCATTGGTTTATCTTGTGTATAATTTAATTTATGCTTTTTTTGCAATTCCTGCTGGAAAATTATCAGATATTATTGGAAGAAGGCAGGTTTTGTGCATAGGATTTCTGTTGTTCAGCCTGACCACACTGGGGTTTGCTTTCATTGCTAACACACTTACCATATGGATTTTATTTGCTTTATACGGCTTGTTTATGGCATTAACAGATGGGGTGTCAAGGGCTTATGTTTCTGATTTAACCGTAAAAGAAGAAAGAGGAACTACTTTAGGGGCTTACCATGCTATAGTCGGAATAACTGTGCTGCCTGCTAATCTCATTGGTGGCTTACTATGGCATAAAATTAATGTGTTTGCACCTTTTGTTTACGCTGCAATTTTGTCCATAGTGGCTGCCTTGCTTCTTGTTGCTTGGGTTAAGAAAAAATAACATCAATTCTAACAAAAATGCTTTTAAACTAATCATAGTTTTCCTTTAGTTGGAAGCTATTAGGTGGAACTAATAATTAATGGAGAAAAAAAAGGGAAAAAGCGAAAGTAGCTTGTTCTTGTATGTGG
>DAOVKD010000160.1 GCA_030631975.1 Candidatus Woesearchaeota archaeon | reverse complement strand
ACCAGATCTAAATTGCCTAATAATCCATTTTCTTTTCTTCTCGGTTAATGTTTCCATAATATCACCGAGAAATAAAAATTCACTTGAATATTAGAAGTGTAACCTAATTATGAAATTGAACATCACGAAAAGGAAACCATAACCTTTAAATAATAACTAAATAATATATTTTTTGAATATGGCTTCCTTACTGCAGAACTTATGGGGTGATTTTGTAGAAAAATTAACTGGCTATATACCCCAACTTATAACCATAGCCGTAATATTGGTTATTGGCTACATAATTATAAGAATTCTGACGCATCTGGTAGAGAAATTCTTTGAGAAGGCTAAATTTGACAGAGGAATTGAGACTTTTATTGAGAATATAGTTAAAGTTAGTTTGTGGATAGTTCTTATTATAGTTGCATTGTCAAATTTGGGCATTAATGTTGCAGGCTTGATTGCAGGTTTAGGCATAGCAGGCATAATTATAGGATTTGCTTTGCAGGATACTCTGAGTAATTTAGCATCAGGCATATTTATTCTTTTCCACAAACCATTTAAGGTTGGAGACTGGATAAATATAGGCGGTGTTGTAGGCGGTGTTGAAAGCATGGGTATAGCCGCATGTGTTTTAAAAAGTCCGGACAATGTAAAAATAACGATACCTAACAGCAAGATATGGAAAGATACAATACAAAACTACACTGGAAATCCAACAAGAAAAATATTTAATCTGGAGGTTGGCATCAGCTATGATTCCAATATAGACAAGGCAATAAAAATAGTACATAAGATACTAAAGAACGATAAAAGAGTGCTTAAAGATCCTGAACCGCAGGTTGTGACAAAAAGCTTGGGAGACAGCTCAGTAAATATAGCAGTAAGGCCTGCAGTAAAGAAAGAGGATTACTGGGCAGTTTATTTTGATTTGGTAAAAACCATCAAGGAAGAGTTTGACAAGAACGGAATAAGTATACCTTTCCCGCAAACAGATGTCTGGATTAAGGAGACGCCAAAAGCTAAGAAAAGGAAAAGATAGTTGCTGAATTTTAATATTTAAAATAATTAATAACTCAATTGCGCAATATCAATAATTAAATTGCAATAATCTAAAATTAACAAGAAAATTTCACATGACTATCTAGAAGCATCTGCCTGCCTTTCAACCTCTAATTTCTTTGCTATTGCGTTGGAAGCTGCATTTAGCCTGTAAGCATTTATTATTTCTTCTGCAAGGCAGTTTTCTATTGATTTTTTTGAGTTGAAAGATTTTTGATAAGCGCCTTGAGTCATATGCCTTAAAGTTGTATCTATTCGCCTTTGAGGCGCGCATTCAACTGCCTTTGGGTAGCGGGCTCCACCGTATTCTATAGTTATTATCTCCTCTCTTTGGGCGGCATTTTCAAGAGCTTTTACAAAAACATTTATTGGGTTCTCTTTTGTCTGCTTTTCTATAATGCCAAAAACATTTTCGACAATTGAAAAGGCTTTGTTGGCTTTTCCTGTTGTATGGGCGCTTGTCTTAAAGTGTTTCTTGCCCTTATGCCCTGGTATCATCAGTTTATTGATCAATCTTTCAACTATGAAAATCTTGCTTTTATGAAAACGATTTTTTGCGTATCTGGCTCCAGTCTTAGGAACAATCCTGGGCTCTAGGGTGATGTATAACTTTAATCCGGGATCGTCTACTTTAATCCCGCTTACATCCCACCTGTTGAAAGCTTTTATTTGAGATAACATTTTCAAGAATTATTTTATTTTCTAGCCTTTTCTATTATTCCTTTTAGTAATGCATCCAAGCTTTGATCATTTACTTTAATGACCTGCCACCTTACGCCAGGGATGTCTCCTTTACTCTTTCCCATTGCGCCTCCTATGCATTCAACCATAACCTTATCGTGCTCGTCAATGAGTTTTGTTGCTCCATCCCCGGGGCAGAATGCTGTTACCTGCTTTCCATTCTTAATTAATTGTATTCTTACGCATTTTCTCATTGCAGAGTTTGGCTGTTTAGCTTCTAATTGCACTTTCTCCAAAACAATCCCATTTGCCTGGGAAGAGCCTTCCAGGGGGTCAGATCTGGCTTTCAGCCTTCTTACGCGCCTTACAAACCATTTATCTTTCCATCTGCTCTTATGTCTTCTGGCTTTGAGCTTCTTTCCAGCGTTTAATCCTCTGCTTTTCTTTCCCATATACGCTTGAGAAATTATTGGTGGTTTTTAAATGTTGTGTATTCTTATTTGAGAAAAAAAAGAAACTTTTAAATAATAAAGGGTTTAGGTTTAATATAAGCGTAAAAGAGGCGTAACACATGGATGATACACAAGTTAGCGTTTTTGAAATAGTTCTTTTATTTGTAGGCATTACTGTTGCTGTTCTGGGCTTTCTGTTCATAAACCGAGTTTATCTTATAGAGGGAAAGATAAGCTGGCTAATGGTAATAGCAATATTTAACTGGCTTATGCTTCTTGTTTTATTTGTATCATTAAGCATAGCTGTTGATGTTTCTAAAAGACATCTCAATGAAACAAGAAAGATAGTTGATATGCTTAGCCAGAAGAAAGGCAAAAAAATAAGATATTAATTTCTGATTTCATCTAATATTTTGTTGCTAATGATTCTTTTATCTGCCAAATTTATATGTTTAACCTTTTTATTTTTACCCACAACAAAGACCTCGTTTGTTTCTGCATCAAAACCTCTTCCTTTTTTCCCAACGTCATTTGCAATAACTAAATCTGCATTTGCGCTCTTTAACAGCCAATATGCCCTGTCCACCAATACCTTCTCACTTACATTATACTCTGCTT
>DAOVKD010000108.1 GCA_030631975.1 Candidatus Woesearchaeota archaeon | reverse complement strand
TATATTGAGAAAATAAAGGAAACACTCAAAAGCCCCACTAAAATAAAAACATATGAATATGATGAGGACGTAAGATATTATTACAATTATTATAAAAACAGAGAATCTCCAGCAAAATACTTGTTGATAGTCGTTAAATATTTAAATGGGGATGGCTTTATAATTACAGTTTACTTTGTAAGGAGCATAAAATGAAAGGTCCAATGAATGTTTATTATGATGAAAAAGGGGATTTTCTAGAGATTTCAATAGGGAAACCTACAAAATGCTATGCAGAGGAAGTTAAGCCGGGAATTTTCCTAAGAAAAGATGAAAAGACAAATGATGTAAGAAGTATTGGGATAGTTAGTTTTAAGAAAAGGTCAAAGGACATGAAAGACATTAAGCTTGATCTTCCAATAGAGGTTAATTTTTCTTCAATGATTCCTGCATGAAAAGCAGCTTAATTAAAAGAAAAAAATAGGGTTATCCATGCCAAAAAAATCAAAAATTGCTTTTTTGAAACAGAAGAATGGGAAAAAGCATATCTTAAAAGTAAATTAAAAAATCATAAATTGTATTTTTTTGATAATATCATTGATGAAAACAATGCAAAAAAACTTAAAGATATTGATATTATCTCTGTATTCATTTACTCCAATGCGCATAAAAAAATTCTGGACAAATTTAAAAAACTAAAATTAATAGTAACCAGGAGCACAGGATTTGACCATATTGATTTGAGAGAGTGTAAAAAAAGAAATATTGTTGTTTGTAATGTGCCCAATTATGGTGAAAACACTGTTGCAGAGCATACTTTTGCCTTGATTCTTAACTTAACAAGAAAAATACATAAGGCCTGGGAAAGGACAAGAAGACTGGATTTTTCAGCAGAAGGATTAAGGGGCACTGATTTGAGGGGCAAAACTATAGGTATTGTCGGTGTTGGAAGTATAGGGCGGCATGTTGTTAGAATAGCAAATGGCTTTGAGATGAGTGTAATTGCTTTTGATATTTTTAAAAACAAAAAATTAGAAAAAGAATTCAATTTTAAATATGTAAGCTTTGATTATCTCCTGAGGAATTCTGATATTATAACTTTGCATTGCCCCTGCAATAAGCATACTCATCATATGATAAATAAAAACAATATTAAAAAAATAAAAGGCGGAGCTTTGCTAATAAATACAGCAAGAGGCGCCTTAATACAAACAGATGCTTTGGTTGATGCATTGGATAAAAAAATCTTAAGAGGCGCCGGGTTGGATGTTCTGGAAGAGGAATGCTTTATTAAGGAAGATACCCAAGTGATGTCAAAAAATTTTCCAAAAAAGTGCGATATGAGAATTATTCTTGAAAACCATATTTTGGCTAAAAAAGATAATGTTATTGTAACCCCGCATAATGCCTTTAATTCTGTTGAAGCCCTGCAGAGGATTTTAGATACAACAATCAAGAATATTAATGGATTTTTGGGGAAGAAAGCAGTCAATAGAGTTGTTAACTAATTACCTAAAAACCCGCCAACAATCAAATCTATAGCCTCTTTCTCGCTTAACCCCCTTGTTCTGAGGTAATCTAATTGCTCATCCGCTATATTTCCAATTGACGCTTCATGAGTTATTATTGCATTTTTGTTTTTAGCTGCCAGTTTAGGAACAAGAGTAATAGAAGAGTTGCTGTCAACAAGTATCCCCCTGCAATCCAGGTGCCCCCTTCCCTCTGACTCGGCAGTAATTCTGCTAAGCGCATCTATGCGGCTGTTTTTTCTCCCAACCAGCCTTAGCCTAATGAGCCCATGCGCGCCATCCTCTTTTAGGAAAAGTTCATCTTTTAATTTCATTCTTGAATTTATACTGTTGATCACAATATTTAAATTTGCAGAAGAGTTCCTGCCTGCATAGACAGAAGTTTTTAGCAGAAGATATTTTGGGGGAAACAAATTTTTATAATTATATGCCAGGCGGGAGTTTTTTCCCAAAACAAATTCGTACTCTGGATTAACGAAATCTTTTTCTCCCCATTTGTGAATATGATTGTACTCCAGACTTGCATTGTCCTTGAGAACAAGCCTGCCAGATGCCCTGTGACTTCCACATAAGTTGTTTCTGTCAGCATTGCAGGTGACATTTGCTTTAACTTTTATACCTCTTTCTATAATCAGCAAATTTGTTAAATTTTGTGAAATCTTTGGCGATGCTGTTGTTATGCATACTATCAAAGGAAAATCTATTTGTTTCTTTACCCAAATAAAGTACCCTTCTTTTGGATTCCTGCTAAACCATTTTCTGCTCCACCTGAATTTTTTCCAGGCTTCAGGGCTAGGCAAAATTACAACGCCTTCTTTTTCAGATATTTGCTTAATCTTATGGTCAACTTGCAAATAATTTACATTCTTTGCATTTTTCATATCCATACCTCTTGATAGTTTTCCATACTTTTTTCCAATCACTGGAAGAACAGATTAATTTGCCATTCAATAAGACATGGATCATATCTGGTTTGAGAAATTCCAGCACAGAGCCGTTATGGGTTATTATTAAAGCAGAATTATTCGGAGAAAAACAGCCTTTAATCATTTTAGTTATTTTTTCCAACCCTTTTATATCCACTCCAGAATCTATCTCGTCGTATATTGCAAATTTTGGATTAAGTGTAAAAACCTGCGCTAATTCTGAAAACTTCTGCTCTCCGCCGGAAAACTTGACATTTATATCCCTTTCCAAAAGCTGCGGCTGGAGATACTGCTTATATTGTTTTGTATTGCCAATTCTGTCGAAAGGCTTTTGCCTTTCTTCCAGATTAGTCTTCCCTTGTTGGGAAGATAATCTGTCAAAATCTGGCATTTTGTCAAAAAGCTTTCGCTTTTTCTCCAGATTAGTCTCCCATTGGCTGGAAGATAATTTTTCCAGATTAGTCTTCCCTTGTTGGGAAGATAATCTGTCAAAATCTGGCATTTTTTCCAGATTAGTCTTCCCTTGGCGGGAAGATAATCTTTCTAAAAAATCTGAAAATTTTACTCCCTTTATTGCCGGCGGATGCTGAAATGCAAGAGCTATGCCAAGCTTTGCTCTTTTTTCTGGTTTTAGCCTGGTTATAATTTTTCCATTAAAACTGATTTGGCCTTTTTTTATTTTATTTTTGCAAAGGCCCGCAATAACCTTGGCCAATGTTGTTTTTCCAGAGGCATTAGGCCCCAGAAGAACATGAAGCTCGCCTTTTCTGATTTGTAAA
Organism: Candidatus Woesearchaeota archaeon; assembly: GCA_030631975.1. Lineage (GTDB taxonomy): Archaea > Nanobdellota > Nanobdellia > Woesearchaeales > GW2011-AR4 > JACPJP01. The sequence goes on along the minus strand of DAOVKD010000108.1, from coordinate 512 downwards.
GAAACATTGCTTAAGATTTTTTTCTTATCTGCTTCCACGCATAGATTAGTTATTTTCAGCATTTTTTATGCAGCTCTTAGGGCAGTTTTTTCTGACATGCTTTTCAACCAGTTTCAGTATCGGAATGACAGTATCCCTGTTTAACGAGTATACTCTCTCTTTCCCCAGATTTTTGACATCTAAAATATGACAATCAGTTAATTTCTTCAGATTATGGGATACTGCACTTTGTTCTTCTTTGATTTTTCTGGCAATTGTTTTTACATTTAAAGGTCCGCTTCTTAGAAGTGTAATTATCTCTAACTTTGTCTTATTGGCAAAATTCATGAAAAAGAGGTTATATGACTTGCATTTCATATGAACAAGGATTCATATATACTTTATAATGTTTGTGGTTTTGGCATTGAGCAGTGATATGATACACTCTCAAAATATCCTTAGAAATTCTAAAGCAAATAACAGAGGTATGACTAAAGGATTAAGAGTAATAAGACTAGTTTTGTTTTAGCCAT
>DAOVKD010000041.1 GCA_030631975.1 Candidatus Woesearchaeota archaeon | reverse complement strand
TCCTCAATCCTTATTCCAAATTTCCTTGGTATGTATACGCCTGGCTCTATTGTAAAAACCATGTTTTCCATTATTTTATCTTTTGAGTCTAATGTTAAATTAGGCAGTTCATGAATCTCTACGCCAACACCATGGCCCAAACCATGAATAAAATACTTAGAATAATTTTTCAGGTTTTTTATGCAGTCTTCATATATTTTGCTGCAGCGCTCATTAATTTTTGTATTTTCAATTAAATTTGTTTGCACGTTCAAAAGAAAATTATAAATTTGCTTTTCTTTTTTGTTTATCTTACCTAAATAAATTGTCCTGGTTGTATCAGAGCAGTAGCCTTTATACATAACCCCAAAATCTATTACACAAAACCCTTTTTTTAATTTCACATTCTGCGGCTCATAATGTGGCATGCTTGCATTGCTTCCAGAAGCAACAATTGTGTTAAAGGCAATACCTAAACCAGCTTTTTTCGTTTCATATTCAAGAAAAGCAGACACTTCTGCCTCAGTTTTGAAATCCTTGAAACTTCCTATTGCTTTCCGTAGTATCTTATCAGCATAATTACAGGATTTTTTTAATATTAAAATTTCCTTGTCTGTTTTAATCTGCCTTAATTTTAAGCAATCTAAAGAGATGTTTTTAGTTTTTACACCTTTGAACTGTTTTTTAAAGTGTTTATAGGAATTTAAGGTAAAATTGTTATTGTCTATTGCTATTTTCTTTGATTTAATTTTATTCTTTTTTATGACCTTAAAGATAGACTCAAAAAATCTCTTTTTTTCCATTGAGTAAACCTTTTTAATCCTGGAATTTTTTGCTTTTTCAACCTCCATTTTTGGAGTGACAAGAAACTCCTTTTGTTTTCTTGGGATTACCAAACCCCCCAAACCATTATAGCCGGAAAAATAGAACATATTTGGAGTTATTTTTGTTGAGTCGAGATTGCAGAACAAAGCAAAATCTAGTTTATTCTTCTCTAATATGCCTTTAATGTCATTTGTTCTCATCGAAAAAAGAAAAATATTAAAATGATTTAAAGCTTTCCATAAAAATGAAAAAATACAGGCTGAAAAACGGCATAACGGTGATTTTTGAGAAAAGACCTTCTAAATCAGCTGCAGTTGAGGTCATGTTTAAAGTCGGCTCTAATTATGAAAACAAAAAAATCAGCGGCATTTCCCATTTTCTTGAGCATATGCTTTTTGAAGGCACTAAAAAAAGAAAAGACAGCAGAACAATTGCAAATGAAATTGAAAAATACGGCGCGGAGTTCAATGCTTACACAACAGGGGATAGAACAGCATTTTTCATCAAAATTATAAATAAACGGTTTGAGATTGCTTTGGACATTCTTTCTGATATGGCTGCAAACTCCCTTTTTGACAAAAAAATGATTGAGAAAGAGAAGCAGGTTATATTTAAAGAAATAGATATGCTTATTGATGATCCAAAGCTGCACCAATGGGTTCTGTTTCAGAAGAATATATTTGAAAAGCATCCTGCAAAAAACCCAACCTACGGAAGTGTAGGGGCTGTTAAGAGCATTAACAAAAATCTCTTACAGGCATATTACAATAAGCACTATGTTCCCAATAACATGATTATTTCTGTTGTTGGGAATGCTGATAATGTAAAAGAAAAAGTGGAGAAATATTTCAGCAATTTAAAACCCAGAAAATTAGCGCAAAGAAAAAGAGTAAAAGAGCCAATACAAGAAAAAATAAAGAAATTTGTAGAAAAAAGAAAAACTCACATCTCCTATATGGTTCTTGGCTATAAAACAGTTTCTAGAATGCATAAAGACAGCTATGTTTTTGATGCCATAAATGCTATTCTAGGTAAAGGCCAATCCGGATGGATATTTGAGGAGATCAGAAACAAACAGGGCTTAGCATACCAGGTTGGTGTCCAGAATGAGCTGGAAAGTGATTACGGGTCTTTCGCGGTTTTTGCAGGTTTGGATAAGAAAAATATAGGCAAAGCAAAAAAAATAATATTGCAGCAGTTCAGAAAACTTGAAAAAATAAGCAAAAATGAGCTTGAGGAGGCAAAAACATACATCGAAGGCAATTATACGTTAAATATGGAAGACAATTTTCAGGCAGCAGACAATCTTGCTTTCTGGGAGACAATAAAAACTGCTTCCCTGGCAGATAATTATCTAAAAAACATAAAAAAAGTTAAAGTTAAGGATATAAAGAGAGTTGCAGGAAAATATCTTAATGATAAATATACTTTGGTTGTTATAGAACAGAAATAGTTATCTGGTTATCTTAAAAGTCTTGATTTCTTCTGCTAATCTTTGCGCAGTTTTGCTCTTCTCTAATTTTTTTCTTACCGGGCTTATTGATTCATTTAGATAATCTGCTGTGCTTTGTTTTAAGTCCATTGGATGTAATTTTTTCTGTGAAAATGCCTTTTCAAGCTCTTCATATGAATCAAACTCAACATTGCCGCCAAATTTTTCAGGCCTTTCTATTTTTATTGTTTTAAATTTTTCAAAAATAATATATTTGCAATATTCCAGAATAGGATTTTCTTCAACAATTCCTTCCGGGCAATATGCTTTTTTGATTTTTCTTTTTATTTCTTCTCCGCTATCAGTCATAAATATTGCACTATCAGGATTGCTTTTTGACATTTTCATTTCAATGGCCCTTTCAACTGCACTGTCAGTTTTCGGTGGCAGGTTTAAGCCCATTATCATATGATGACTAACAACAACAGGCTTCCAAAATCCTAGCGTTGGTCCAATCTCTCTTGCCAGCACATTGACTTTTCTTTGATCCATGCCTAATTGAGTAATATCAGCATTAAGGTAGAAAATATCCGCGCATTGCATACATGGATAGATTATCTGGGATGCCTGCAGAGCCTCACTCTCATTTCTCCCCATGATTTGACTACACCTCATAATGCGTTTTACTGTAGAATTTCTTGCTATTTGCATAACCAATTTCCAATAATTATCATCTGTAACTTGATCAGAAACCCACACAAACTCCACTTTTTTCAAGTCCATATCGCAGGCTTTCCACACTTCTATGAGATACTTGCCAACTTTCTGGATATGCTCCAGGTTTCCAGACATCTTATTATTAGCCCATGCATGCCAATCTGCAACTAACATCTTAAATTTGCAGCCTGCATTGGTCATCTTGTTGATATTTACAGCCCTAAGAAGTCCCTGCGCAATATGAATATTTATTCCACTAGGTTCAAAACCATCATAAGCGATAGGATGCTTTTTGGTTTCTAGGAGTGTTTTGAGCCCTTCCTCTGTTACTATTTCCTCTCCTACTTGTTTTATTAAGTCTAGTCTTGATTTTATATCCATAATATTGATTAGTTTGCATTGATTATTTAAATATTTGGTGTGGAAAAAGAACAAGTAGGTAGGGGTTGTTGAGAAAAGGTGGATAAGAGTCGTTATATTCTACTTTTTTATTAAGAAATCGTGGCTACGTTTAAGTTTATATACCCATATCAATTAGATTTATAGTTCCTTGAGATTTCCACAATATACATGCTTTTAATAGGTTATTCAATTCTTTTAGAATGTCCTTTGGTTCATGTCCTAAAGTCATTAATTCATTAATTAAATCATTTTGTAGGCAGGATCCTCCTCTCACTTTAAGTTCGGTTATTATTACACTTCTTCCATGATTATTCATTATTCTAGAAATCTTTTGATTGTTTGCTCCCTTTCCAGAAAGATAAGTATAATCATTTGACTGCCTAATATCATCAAAATTAAGCTGAATGTTTTGCAGGTAATCAAAACCAGCATTAGTTCCAAGATTAACTCCCGTTCTGGGCAATATTGCCTTTACTCTATGCAATTTCCCTTTTAGAATTCTCTCAATAGCACTTAAATATTTATCATTACTTTGCTTTATTTTGTATCCAATTTCAGCGCAATGGTCTGTTGCCATTTCCCTAATAAGTTGATTTTCTGAAACTGATAAAGGTTCAATCTTTATTTGAGAAAATAATCGGCTGACATAATCGTTGTATATCAATTCTGAATTGTCTTTCAAAAGACTGAATGACCTGCCCATGTCAGTTATCTTTTGTGTCGGCAGATGCTCCTGTATATAGAAAAATTCGCTTACCATCAGTTTATCCATCAATAATTTTCTTGATAAAAATGAATTAAATCTCGTTTGGTGGTTAATGCCAACTTCAGTATTGCTCATGTTCCTGAATTTAACAAAATCATTTTCTCTTTTCAGAGGATTGCATTCTGCATTAAAATGGAAATTTGAAGTATGGTAAGCGGGGAATATCTGAAAAGTCTCATTTAATGATTCTATCTTATAATGAACTGGTTCATGTCTTATAGTATCTAGATGACAATTGCTGATTTCTGGAGGTATCAGAGATTTTATCAGTTGGTTGTAATTATCCAAATTTACTAATTCTCTCCCTGCTGAATGATTAGACAAAAGAGTATTGCTCTCTATTCCTGAACGTGATTTAATCATAGGTGATAAAAACAAAGAATCCAATATTGACATTTTGACATAAATTGGAGTTTCAACGTGCAATTCATCAAACAAAATCTCATCTCTTATTTTTTGCGCTTCTCTTGATTCATTCGAGGTTACTGACCTTAATTTCACAGGATTAACAATTTTAAATTCATCAATCTGTAGAAGATTAAACTTTCCAATGTCTCCAGTGGTCTTGCATTTATGAATTGTTGTTACTCTCTTGCATTTTCTAAACTCAATGCAAACATTTTGAATGTTTTCTAATCCATAGCTATTTACAAGAGAAGTTGGAACAAGGCATTCAATAGTATTTTTTGGTTTTCTCAGAGCTATATCAAATAGCCACATAAGGGTATATCCCTGATTATGGTCTTCAATAATCTGCTTCATCCAATTATTATCGTGGTGATTTAAGAAGCCAATGGCGTCAATTTCATATTCAAATTCAGAGTCTTTCCCAAGATTAAAACTATTAACTACTTTTTTGAAGTTTTCAATCTGATTTAATTCAAACCTTTCAAATGGCCTATTTAAATAGGATGAAGGTGTTTTAAGTTCCATTTTAACATTGAAATTGGATGATCAATAAATATTTTTTGGTAAAAAGTAGCTGTGTGTAAAAACTAATTCTCTTATCTAGCAAAACAAGGCTCAACATTAAACTGATAGTATGCTCTGCTTAGAACACTAAAATTATATCCTAGCCACTGTAGTTTGCTTTCATTCCCTTTGACAATATCATCCTTAGACTTTACACGACTTCCAAACTTACTTTTCTTGGCATAATTAGTAGATTCTATATTTACTCTTTTGTTGTAACCCTTTTGGCTTTTATAGGATGATTGTAGTAATTCAACATCATCCTAAGCCAAGCATAAGAACCATCTGATTTAACTAGTTGGTTTGATTTTGGTCTGAAAAAAAGGATTTCCTCCTACTGCTTCCCACAACCCACTGGACATCCACGCGTAAGCTTTTTAAATGAATAATGCATATGCCTTTTTATGAAAGTTTCTGTGTCTATGCTGAGTTCTTATCTTTACTGCTCGAGAAAGCTTTTTCTCCAGAAAGTCCTGGCTGTGGAGGAGCCTCCTAAAGAAAGTCTTGTTTTAGGCACCTTGCGTCATGAAATTTATGATTTTATTAATCAAAGCGAGGAAAAGATTGTTACATCAATAACCAAAAAAATACAATATGGTGAATTAATATCTTTATACAAAACCTTCTATTCAAGAGCATTAAGGGAAAGAATTATCAAAAATAAGTCAAAAATAAAAGAAGTGCATATAGGCCTGGTTGATGTCTTTAAAAGAACATGGCCCTTAATTTTGGAAGAGGCAGAAATAAGGGCAAAAAACATTTTTGATTTCATGCAAAAATACAATATTTACGGCAGCAAATTATGGGAAAAATTAACGCCAAAAATAATTTCCGAGCAAAGAGTAGATTCTGACGAGCTACAATTGAGGGGAATAATAGACAGAATAGAGGTTTATGAATCTGGTTATGTTCCTATTGAGCTCAAAACAGGAAAAATGCCCAAAGAAGGTATATGGCCCGGGCATAGAGTCCAGGTCGTGGCTTATGCAATGCTAATTGAAGAAAGGTTTAAAACATCAGTAATGGAAGGTTTTGTTCGCTATTTGGATGCAAAAGAAACAAGGCAAATAGCAATCAACCCTTTTATGAGGGAAGAAGTTATAAATTTAATAAAAGGGGTGCAAGAATTATTAAAAAACCAACAACTGCCTGATTATTGCGAAAACAAGAACAAATGCGCTAATTGCGGCTTAAAACAAACATGTTACAATGAATCAGAAGTTAGTGCTTTGTTGCCAGAAATACAATAAAACTTAATCAAAACCAGCGAAAAACAAAGGACAATTCATATGGTTTTTCTGGGCTTGCTAACGCAAACCAACCAACTATGCGGAACGTCCATTCACGAAATGGAAAATCACGGTTTTCGGCAC
>DAOVKD010000006.1 GCA_030631975.1 Candidatus Woesearchaeota archaeon | reverse complement strand
TCTATATCTGTTAAGTAATCACCTGTGGATAATGCTGAACCTGCACTGTTGTCTACATCAGACTCAAGAGAGGTTGTAAACTCAAGTTCATATCTTGCAATCTGTTTTCCACTTATGAAATACAAGAAATCTCCTGTTACGTCCTCACGATCTTCAAGATACTTCACTTGGCCAGTTGAGGTATCTTCAAAATATAGTCTTTGGTCATATGGTGAAGTCCCTTTGCTGTTTGATGTTGAACCTGAAGCCAACAAAACTGGCAATTCTGCATCATCAATATAAGAGCCTCCAGTAATAGTTGCTATTGTTTCTCGATTAACTGCTGTACCAGTTGCTAAACTTTCACTCATTTCCATAACATTTGTAGATCCTTTCTGGACTAACCATGCTTCTCCTTCTGCTGAAACTGCAGCTGCTCCTGTAACACTTACTGGTTTTGTAGCAGCAAATTGTAGACTTACAGCTATATCTGAAACACCAATAACATCTTCTGCTGCAGCTGTGTCACCAACGACTAGAACTCCTGTAAATTTGCCATCTTTAATATATTGGCTTGGATAATCTGCTAAATCCGCAGCTATTGCTCCGAAAAGAGTAGCCCCAACCATAGATGCTCCTGTACCAAGAGCGACAATCCTTTTTATTGCTTTTTTAAATTCCATTTGAACTAACACCTCCAATGTGCTGTTTTTTTATTATTTTTATTTATAGAGGAAACTCTCCTATAGCTAAGTTTCCTACCAACATGAATGAAACCAATCATATTTAAATGTTACGGTTACCTCACCTTTTACAATATATATATTGAACTACATATTTTATATAAGTAGTGTGTATTAGTAAATAAGCCGTTATGCAAACAATTATATATAAATATTTGCCTGTTAAACCTATGCTAAACAAGAGGTTAATTGCTGTAAGCATATTATTTCTCATTATCCTCAGTATTATGCAGTTCACCGTCCTTAATATTATAGGCTTTGACGGCTATTATCACATAAAAACAGCAGATATTATCAAAAAACAGGGCTTCATTGAAGAGTTTCCCTGGGCTGCGCATACAATATTTACAGATAATTATGCGGATATTCAAATTCTATTCAGAATTTTACTTATTCCCTTTACTTTTTTTGGCCTAAATCTTGGGGCAAAATTAGCTTCTATTCTATTTTCAACAATAGCATTTGTTGTCTTCTACTGGTTTTTAACTCAAAATAAGATTAAATATGCTTTTTTCTGGTCCTTGCTTTATTTATTTACAGCTGAAAGCCTGATGTATCGTTTTATGCTGCCAAGGCAGATGCCTTTGGTTATATCGCTGTTAATCCTGACAATTTATTTTTTGCAAAGAAAAAAATATTTGTTTTTAGGCATAACTTCCCTGATTTTTGTTTTGCTGCACAGCAGTTTTGTATTTCAATTAATTTTAATTTTATTATATTTTGTTTTAGAAAGATTATCTTTCCACCATTCTTTGAATGGTGGGGAGACTAATCTGGAAAAAAAGCGAGGAGACCGAGCGAGCGTTAGCGAGCGAGCAAGCCACCAGTCTTTGACTGGTTGTGTCTCCTCGCTTTTTAACAAAATATTCTCAAAGAAGTTTGATTATAAAATAATAATCTATTCTCTGTCTGGAATAATCTTAGGCTTACTGATAAATCCTTATTTCCCAAACAATATATCCATGCTTTACACCCAGATATTCAAGGTAAATCTTGTGGCAAATTTATTCAATGTTGAGTGGAAGCCATGGCCTTTTTTTGAATTCATAAAAAACAATATTTTGGTTTTATTTTACCTTCTTGTTTCAATTTTTATTTTGATCAGAAACAAAAAAATAACAAAAACTCAAACTTTTTATTTTTCATTGACAATATTTTTCTTTTTCTACACAATATTATCAAGAAGAATGCAGGAATATCTTGTTCCATTTTCAATCCTGGCGCTGGCATTTTTATTAAACAGCCATTTGGAAAAACTCAATAAAAATTTTTTAAATTATATTAAAATTAGTGCTATATTGATACTAATTACAATTGGAACAGTTAATTTTATTCTATTGAGGCAGAACATTATAAACAATGATTTCCTTTATAATTATGACAATTGCGCAGACTGGATGAAAAACAATATTCCAAAAAATTCCTTAATTTTTACAAATGCTTATGCATTTCCTTACCTGTTTTTTAAGAACTCTGACTTAATTTATACCCACGGCATAGACCTCACATACTCTTATCTTTATGACGCTGAAGAGTTTGAAAGATATATGGAAATACTGCAGGGAACTATAAAAGATGATAAGGACTGCATAGCGCAAGATTATAGTCCGGATTATGTATTCTCAGGAAAAGTAAAGCAGGATGTGCAGTTATTCAATTACATTGTAAAGCATAAAGAAAATTACCATGCTGTTTATGAAGATAAGTGGTGTGTTGTGTTAGAAGTTAGGTAAAAAATTTTATTGATTTTTCATTGTTTAATTTTTTATTTTGTTAATTAAAGAAAAAAATGGAGAACCCCTGCTGAAAGAGCTAAGATTAAAATAAAACTCGGAGATAAATATAAACTCCTAAATCTTATAAAAAAGTCATATGCCGAAGATTAAACAGTATCTTAAAATTATGGTTTAGGATTCTATACATTTGCATTATTACTTTTGATTTTTACTTGAATCTTCAACAAAAATTTTAATTGCTTTTTTCAAATCATCTGCGCTTTGGCCTTTTGGTTTTATCCTAAGATTCTCCCGAAAATGGTAAATTGCTTTCTCACGCATACCAAATCCATTATATAGCAGACCAATGTTTTTATGGCCTGATGCAAAGTCGGGGTTACAGTCAAGGAGGTAAGTGTACTCATCAACTGCTTTTTTTGCCAATTCTCTTGTTTTGGGTATTTCAACATCATAAGGGCTGATATATTTAAGAGCTTTTACCTTTGTTGTACTTGGAACAATAATAATCATTCTGTCATCAAAATATGCAAGATTCCAGTTATTATTAAGAAGTTCTCTACCAACTTTCGCATCTGGCTGGATTATGAAGTAAGTAATATTATATTGTATGATAAGTCTCTCCCAACCAGGTTCTGCATTTTTAATTTGATAATAATCTGGCCATGTAGGGCCATGCATTACAACTCTTCCGTCAATGAATACTTTTGAATCTGGGTAGAGGTTGAATATTAAATAACCTCCTAGAACGTGTTCGTTAAATATATTGCCTTTTATGTTATTTTCCTTGATAAAATTAATCGGTTCTGGCGGGAAAATGTCCTCTGCATAATTAAAAGTTAATCCCCTAAGACTGGTTGCAGAAAAGATTATTAACGCTACAAACAAAAGCGAGCACAATATACTTATGTCCTTTTTGATGTTCGGGGCATATCTTCCAATAATTGGTGCAAACATAATTGCTGCAACAGCTATGTTTCTTTTTGACTGGAATGCAAGATAAGAAAATAATACTAGTAGAGCAATATCAGACAAACGCAGTGTTTTGTTTTTTCGCACATTTAAATAAATAAATATAGTGGTTGAAATTAGGAACAAAATAAATAGGATCATGTATGGATTTGTTAGGCTGAAAGGCATCCACTCTTTTATTAGCATGAAATATTTCTGGTTGATTATGGGATAGGTCAATATCCTAAATCCTGAGGGATTTATTAAGGGTGTGAGCATTGAAGCTAGGAGGATCATAGCGCTTCTTGGGCTTTTTTTGGATATTGCATGTTCACCGAGGTATACTGCAATCACTATTAATCCTATAAGGACGCTTGAATGAAAATTTGCCCATATCAATGTAAGCAATGGAAGAAAAATATATTTCCTTTTTTCAAGAATGTATAACGCGAGGGCAAGAAAAAGATAGAAGAATATGTGGGGTCTGACAAATGAGTGTGAGCGTATTAGAAAAGCAACAACTACAAGGATCAACAGTATAAGGTTGCTTTTTATTATCCTTGAAAGAAGGTAAATTGTGAGCATCAAAACAACTACCTTTAACGCTATTAATGCATTGAATCCTCCAACAGAATATATGATGAAGAATATCAACTGGACGGCCCATTCATGGAGTATCCATTCGTTATCTGAAGTGAAAGAGAATGGGTCATGATGAGGCAGCGATTTGTTTTCGGCAATATACTCTCCTACCTTAAGATGCATCCAGATGTCATTGTTTATGACTGATGTTGAATAAAGGCAAAGAAGAAAGACAATAAATAGGAATATTGGGGTATTTTTTTTCATCACGATATACTTATATTAAAGGTGTATTTATTTTTTTGTATTTGTAAAAATTTAACAAAAGAGGTGTTTAGAACAAATAATGAAAACTTTATTATTTTTGAATTTAATTTAGAATATTTAATATAAAAGTAAAAAGACAGTAGCATGAAAAAAATCCCAAGCAAATCAAAGCCAGCAGTTATATTTGTAACTCTGCCTGTATGAATCGGGTGAACAGCAAATATTAAAGCAGAAACCAATGCAGTTTTTTTATTAACAATCTCATAAATTATTAAGAAAACTAAAATAGAAATGATTGTATGAAAAAAAATGCTGTTGAAATGATACAAAAACTTATTTTTCCTGCAATGGAATAAACAAAAGCATAATGCAGACTTCTTAGAGGCCTGTACAATCCATCAACACCCTGCGTAAAAAACAAAGGTATGTTGGAAAAAGACCTTATATCAGGATTATCCAGAACAAAAACATGATCATCCCATACAAACTCATTCTGGAAAATATTGATATAATTTACCAAAATAACAACAAATAATAACAATGCAATAGCTAAATTCTTATTTACTTTCATCAACAAAACCCTTGTTAATTTAACTGATAATGTTAAGTAAATTAATTGATAACGTTAAGTAAAGGGAATAAGAACTGCCTGTTTATAAATTTTTTATCATTTTCGGCTTCATCCAAAAATTCTTTTTAGGGTTGTGCCAGAGCGAACTTTAGACAAAAATGCTGCATCTTGATTTATTTATTAAATATCATTTCATGCACATACACAGCATTTTAATAAATATCCTTACTTGATTTTTCCCACCCGCCTCTCCCTAAAAAAGGCACAACCCTATTTTTTGGATGGAGCTATCATTTTCATCCAGATTAGTAAACAGACGCTGCTTTTGTTAATGTAGGATTAAGTGCTAAACATGGGTTAAATATGCATTAAATATAGATTATAATCTCAAAGTTTATGAAAAATAGCAGCGGCAAAAACACTGCGAAAGATTTATATAAACTAAATTAAATTTTAAGTTCAGATGCTTAAGGTTTATAAAGTTCAAAAAGGAGGTGTAAAAGCAGGCTCTTTGAATGACTTAGGCAACTCTTCTATCTGCTGGGCTGACTCCGTAAACCCCTCAAAAAAAGAGTTAATGGATATTTCTGAAAAAGCCAAAATACCGCTAAACGAGCTGAAAAATGTTCTGGATGAGGACGAGAGGCCTAAAGTCTCTGATCTGGAAAATTATTCTCTTATAATTATAAGAACTCCAATAACAGAACAAGATGAAATTCTGACAACACCCTTGTCTATTTTTATTTCAAAAGACAAGAACAATGTAATCACAGTTGCGCTAAAAGAAACGGATGCTGTCCGTAAAATAAAGCAGCTAATTGGCTCAAAAAAAATCGATCTGTATGATAAAGGCATAAGTTTTTTCACTTACCGGCTTCTTGACGAGGTTTTAGATGCGTATTTTTTGATAATGGATGCCATAGAGGAAAAAATAGACATGATAGAGGATCATGTTATTGAAAAGCCCGATAAAATATCTGTCAGGAATATTTTTTCCGTAAAAAAGACATTAATATATTTCCACAAAGCCCTTACAGCCAACAGGGAAGTCATATCCTCAATAGAAAAAGAGTATGTTGCTAATATAGACAAAAAAAATATCAAGCGATTCCGGACTTTATACAATGATGTAACGCAATTAATTGATACAGAAGGCACTTACAGGGATATTTTGACTGGAACATTGGATGTTTACATAAGTTCTGTTTCAAATAACTTAAACAAGATTATGAAAACCATGACAATTGGAGCCTCTTTTATTTTAATACCTACTCTAATTTCAGGAATTTATGGAATGAACTTTGCAGCTAATTCTCCATGGAACATGCCTGAACTTTATTGGAAATACGGCTATTTTTTTGCTTTGGGATTAATGGTGCTTTCTGTAATTGTATCTTACACATTTTTCAAGAGAAAGGGATGGCTGTAAGATTATTTTAAGCGGCTTAGTCAAAGGGCAGATAAACAAGCTTAAGGGTTTCAGCCAGAATTATGCAACAATTCCCGGCGGATTAATTATATACGGAAAAAGTTACCCTAAAGACCTAACAACTGCAAGAGCTTATTTAACAAACGAATAAAATTCACTCCAAAACCCTATAGAACGCATCAAATATTGGTATATCCGTAGTCAACTGAAAAAAATGATATCCTAACTTATTGCATGTTTCTTCTATTTTTGCTGAGTGCTCATCAAGCATCTGCTGATACTGGACCCTTAGCCTTGGGCTTATATACGTCCTTAACTTGTTTTGCGTCTCGCTGTCAATTAACTTAAAATCACCGCTGTACTTCAGCTCTTTTTCAATAGGATCCAGAATCTGTATGATCTTTATTTCATGATCCCCTAAAGTGTACAGGGTTTCTACAGCCTCATTAATGTCAATTAAAAAATCAGACACTAGCACAAGCAGCGATCTGCTTCCCACTAGCTTTTTATATTGCGCCATAGCATCCAGCAGTTTTGAATAGCCTCTTGTTTTTGTGCTGTTCAGATGAAAAACCATAGAAGCAAGCTGAGACATTCCCCTCCTAGGCTGAAATACATCTAAATTTTCTGCAAATGTAGAAAACTGGAATTTTTCATTTTCCCTCATCGCTAAATAAGCAAAACCCACCCCAATCATAGCGGCATAATCAAATTTGCTTATTGGCTTTCCAAAACCCATTGATGCGCTGGAATCCATAATTATGTGCGCAGTTAAATTCCTTTCTTCCTCAAAAGTCTTTATGTACAAATCGTCTGTTCTTGCAAAGACTTTCCAGTCAATAAGCCTTATATCATCCCCTGGAGAGTAAATCCTGTGATCTTTAAATGTCAAACCGCGCCCAGATGCAATAGATTTCCTCGGCCCAACATAATTAGATGTAACCCTCTTCTTAACAACAAGGTGGAATCTGTCTAATTGCTCAAGAAAATCAGTGTTAATCATTTTATTAATTTGTTTTTTATTGTTGATTGTTTATTATTTTTTAATTTAATTGTTTTTATTTTTTATTGAATATTATTATTATATTTTTTATTATTGTTTTTTTATTGTTATTATTATTGGTTTTACTAATATTATTTTTTAATTTCTGCCAAAATATTTTTTAATGGTGGTGAGCAAACTTATTAATCAAATAATTGTGAGCGTAGTTGTGAACTTCATTGTTTTTTATTGTTTAGTTTTTATTGCAAATAAATTAATTATTGGTCAAATAATTGTGAGGGTAATTATGAACTCTATTGAATTATTTTTACCGTATCAATGTCCTCTATTAGGCGAGTTTTGACAAAGTCAAAACCAAAATTGCTTGGCGATTTTGCGATTTTATTTTTTAGTTTTGAATTTATTGTAAACGAAGATTATTAGACAAGAAATAATATAACATAAAAAGTAATAGATAATTATTCCACCAATGGCTTGGAAACCAGAACAGGGGCCACAATCGGGACAACATTGCCCCCCAAGAAACGCACTACCTAAAAACACAGGAAAAAGTATATAGGCATAGAGAAAAACTATTATAATACTATCCATTGGAGCTAGGTCCAAGATTAAAAATGCTAACAATAAAATAGTCATTAAACCAAGAAATGTAATAATTTTCCATTTTGTTGGTTTCAAAAATTGTTTAATTGTTTCTTTATCCATACTACTAATAACCCCTTCTTTATCCTTAACACCATGTCTGTCAATTAGATATCCAATTATAAATCCAACTGAAGAATAAAATAAAAAAGCAATAAAAAAATCAAAAATAAGAGAAGCAGATAAAGATGTGGCTCCAGATATTAAAAACAAAAACATTATTGGAATCCAGAAAATAAGATTATAATCAAAAGAACATATGTCTAGAACCATTCCTAAAATTGCAAAAAGTATACCGCAAATCAAACCTATTTTCCATCTTTTCATTTTTGTTGTCATCCTAATTGAATTATATCACATCTTTAAACAAATCTCTCAGCAAAATCGCCGAGTAATATGTCTCATGTCACCTGACTATTATCTTACTTTATCTAAAATATGCTTAACAGCATCGTCAGTGCTCATTCCTTTTCTCTCTGCCTCAAAATTCAGGATTATTCTATGCCTTAGAATAGGATATGCCATATCATTAATGTCCTCATTACTTACATAATTCCTGCCCCTGATTAATGCGCGCGCTTTTGCTGCTAACAATATCCCAATAGAAGCTCTTGGAGATGCACCGTAATGAATCACATCCTTATTTGTCCTTGTAGCTGTTATTATTTTTAGGGCCCTGTTTTTTATGTCATTTGCGATAGGAACCTGCCTTGTTAATGTTTGCAGGCTAAGCAAATGGTTTTTGTTAAGCAAAGTTTTTAGCCTTTGTTCCCTAAAGACAGAAGCATATCTGTTTGTAATTTCCTTCTCTTCTTCAAAAGAAGGATAGCCAACCTTTATCTTCAACAAAAACCTGTCAGCCTGCGCCTCTGGCAGCGGATATGTTCCCTCCTGTTCTATTGGGTTCATAGTAGCCAAAACAAAGAACGGCAAATCAAGCTTAAAAGTTTGGTTGCCGACAGTAACCTGTTTTTCCTGCATTGCCTCCAATAAAGCGCTTTGTGTTTTTGGCGTTGCCCTGTTGATTTCATCTGCCAGCACAATATTAGCAAAAATAGGGCCTGGCTGGAACTTAAAAGTCCTTTTGCCGGAAGTTTCCTCTATTATGTATGTCCCTGTTATGTCAGAAGGCATTAAGTCCGGTGTGCTCTGAATCCTGCTGAACTTAAGGCTCATTAAATCTGCCAGTGTCTTTACAGCCAATGTCTTTGCCAGGCCTGGATAGCCTTCCAGCAGCGCATTGGCATCGCATAAATTAGCTATTAAAATCTGCTCAATAACATCAGTCTGCCCGACAACAACCTTTTCAATTTCCTTAAAGACGGCATCGAAAATGTGCTTGTAACTCTTCATAATAACACCTCTTTTTTAATGATATTTAATGTTTTTTGTTTTTAATTTATTTTTATTTAATTGTTTTTATTATTTTATTTTTATATTTTTTAATTTATTTTTTATTGAAAGTTATTAATTGTAGTTTTGATTATTGTTTTTTATTTATATTGTACTTTTTATGATTTTTATAATTTTATTGTTTTTTGAATGAAAAGCTTGACAACTTATTTTCATTCTTTATTAATTTACCCTCTAGCAAGCTTGTCAAAATACTTCTTGACCAGCTCCTGCTGCTCTTCTGGTATTCTTTCCTCAAATGCAGACGCCTGCTCAACCGCTGCTTCTTTGGGAAATATCTCGTCAAACTGCTTCTGCTCAACATCTCCCTCTTCGCGTACATTAACCTCGTAATTTACAGGCTTAATCTTTATATCAATCTGATTCTCTCCTAAAACAGCTAGCTTGCTCTTTCCATAAATATCTTCGCTTTCATTAATCTCTCCAAGCAGGGCATTGTCCGCTCTCCTGATTGGATTAATATTCTCCAAAAGTTCCGGAAAATTGCTGAGGAACTTGTTTAAATCAACAATGTAAAGATTTAATGTCGCTGCAAGAACAATTGCAAAAGAAAGAAAAATCACAGTAAAAATTTTGCATGATACACTTTTTGTCTGAATAAAAGAGCTTAGTCCCACATGCTTTAGCTCATGCACAACCTCTTCTTCCAGCTCATTAACAACAGGATTTTCCTCATTAACATTGTCTGCAGCAGTCCTTAGTTTTTCTTTAAGGGGATCATATTTGCTCTCTACAATTTTTCTTTTATCACTTTTGGAATTCATGTACAATCTTATCCCAAAATAAATTACTGCAGGTATGGTGGCAAGTATGGGAAAGAGGTTCACCAATGACAATAAAAAATAAACAACCAGGAAAAATATTACTGCATTTAGTATAGTCTCAAAAATAATCAAAAAGTTCAGTGTTTTATTAATTTCCTTAATTACTTTTATGAAGGTTTTCATTGTTTAACAGTCATCATCAGATCCACCAGCTGCAAGGAGTTTAACGCATATTCTATTAACATCATCTTTTAGGCTACTGACTCTGCTTTTATAGGAAGATAACTCAACCTGTACCTGCGCCAGCAAACTTTTAGTTGCATCCAGCTGCGCAGTTTTTTCTCCCAACTCGCTTTTTACGCTGCTTACTTCTGAACGAAGGTTTGTATTGTCTGTCTTCAGGTTATCATTCTCATTTCTTACTTCATTATACCTGGCATCAAGCGTTTGCTTGTCCTGCTCTGCCTTTACCCTTAAGCTGTATGTTTCATTTAACTCCTGCCTCTTATCGCTTAATTCTGTTGTCACTTGGCTTAGCTGCTCTAATTTCTCCTGGTATTCCAGTGAGACATCCTTAAAAGTAGTCTGGTAATAAACACTAAAGCCGCTGAACAACAGTATGGATGCGACTATCAAAACCAGCAATCCAAGATTTACATCCCTTTTCATAAATGCCATTTTAATTTACCTCTTTTTTCTTAGTTAGTTATTTTTATTATTTTATTGTTTGATTATTTTTTGAATTGATTTTTAATATACTTTATTTTTAATTATTAATTGTTGTTTTTTATTGTATATAAAGTTTGAACGCAGTGAAAATATTATATGCTCAAGAAAATTACTAATTTTCTTGTTGGATTTTAGTATTATTGAATTTTCATTAATGTAAATTTTTATTGGAATTATTTTTTAATTGTAATTTTCATTGAATTGTTTTTTCACCTGTAACTCCTGCTCTCCCTCATCCATGATGAGGCAAAACATTTTAAATACTTGTTTTTTATTTTATTTTGCCAAAAACCGAAAGGTTTTTATATATAGATGTATACATTATATTAAATTGAATACAAATGGCATCAACAATATCTGTAAGATTAGGAAAACATGTTTTGAAAGACTTAGCTAAAGTAGAAAATAAATGGCAGGCTGATAGAAGCGAGTCCATAAGGCGCTTATTAGTCTGGTCTATAAAAGAATGGAAAGTTAAAAACGCCTTGGAGGAGCTAAAAGAGCGTAAGATTACCCTGGGTGGAGCGGCTAAAAAGGCTGAAATTCCCTTATGGAGCATGATAGATTTAGCTAAACATGAAAACATAGACTGGATTGAATACAATAAAGAGGATTTGGAACGAGACTTAAAATTATTGAGCGGGTAAATATGATTAGTAATGCCAGCCCCCTGATTTTTCTTAGCAAAATAAATCAAATTCCCTTGTTGAAAAAACTTTTTGGTTCTATCCTTATCTCTAAAGAAGTTGAAGATGAAATTTTTGTTGAAAATAAGCCGGAAACTATTGATATTGCTAATGCCGTCAAACAAGGATGGATCAAAGTTGTTGAGGTTAACGACATTCCTATTGGTATTAAAGGCGGAGAAAGTTCTGTTATCAATCTTGCAAGAGAAAGAAAAGATAAGTTGATTATTGATGATTCTATTGCTATTAAAGTTGCCAAGGCCTTTGATATTGAAACAATAAGAACAACTACTGTTATTTTTATGGCTGTTGAAAAGAACATCATCAGCAAAAAACAAGCTATTTCTTTCATCAACAATCTTATTGATATTGGATACTACATTAGCCCAAGATACTATTCTGCTATTTTGACTAGGCTTTGTTCTTAAATTGGGCTTATTTTTCATTTTCGTTTTTTTACCTGTAACTCCTGCTTTCCCACAGCCTCCTTAATCCAATTTCTCCTAAAAACAAAATTAACGCTGCAGCTAAAAATGGCCACTTAAAATCTGTTGTGTCTATCTTTCTCCTTTTTGATTTCTCCTTCACAAAATCCAGTATGCCGCCGATATCATCCTTGTCAAAAACCTCTCCTCCAGTTTGCTCAACAAGCTCTATGAACTCCTGATTTATTCCTAAATCCTTAAACTCTTTCTTGTAGTTAACAGCGGCATCAGCTCCTAAAAAATTGTAAAATCCTGTTTTTGCCGGATTAAATTCTGCATTGTAAAGGTTAACATCAGATTTTACAAAATTAAGCTTTTCATGCTGCGGCAGGGTATCTGAAATCACGCTTATAAACATTGTCCTGTCAAGCGTTGTATCCCTAATGCTCACATCAAAATTCTTTTTTCTTGCCAAATCTCCTATAACCCAGTTTATTGTTTTTGTCAGAATTTTGGAATTTTCCCTGCTTAAAAATTCTCCAGCCCATTTGCTTCCGTCATCAGTTGCCAGGCTTACAACCCTGCCTAAGCCAAAGCGCCATGCAGCCATTATTGGGATGTTTTTGTTTGTTGTTATCAGCATTCTTGAAGCTGGTTTTGGTATGACATAATTATAGCCGCTCACAACAACATCCAGGGTCTGGTTGAATGTTATGAAATGCGTTGTGTCCAGTAAAACCAGCTTGTTAAGATATTCTGTATCATCCCTGCTTTCCGGCTCTCCAAATATTATCTTTAATTTGTTGGAAGCATCAACAGGAAAGTAAATGCCTTCTCCCAAGGTTGCTACATGAGCAAGAAATTCATCATTCCTTCTATCCCCTACTCCGGCAACATAAACTTTTATGCCTC
>DAOVKD010000115.1 GCA_030631975.1 Candidatus Woesearchaeota archaeon | reverse complement strand
CCGCAGCTTACCCAGTCCTTAAGCATTGGCTTTTCTTCAAATATAGCATAACCATCTTTTTCAAGAATTCTTCCAAACTGCAGCTGAGGATGCGCTACGCAAACTGTGTTTTCTCTGCATTCTTGTAGTTTTGATATGTCTATGTCGGTAATATCGTCACAGTTTAAAACTATTGCATAATCTGATTCTGTTTTTGATAATGATAGTTTAAGTCCCCCCGCAGTTCCTAGCAATTCTTTTTCAATGGTATAATCAATTTTTGCATTTGGGTAATTTGATTTTACATATTTAATCACTTCTTCAGCTTTATATCCCAAAGACAGAACTATTTTATTTATTCCTGACTTTAATAAATAATTAATTTGGTAGGATAAAATCGGTCTTCCTTTCGCGATTGCCAATGCTTTTGGAAAATAACCTTCCATTCTGTTTCCTTTCCCGCCCGCTATTATAACTGCATCCATATTAAAAGCTAATTTACGGAGTTATTTAAATGTTTTTAGTGGATCGTTGTTCGAAACAGGCATAAATTTATAAATCGCATATAAATTATTATTTTTATGATACCGCTCAAAAGAGAGGGCATTTTACTTAACCCCACTAAACTAAAATTTGAGAGCAAGGGAGTCTTTAACCCAGCCTGCATCAGAAAAGGAAGGTATGTGCATATGTTTTATCGCGGCTGGAGCGAAGATAACCGCTCAGCAGTAGGTTACTGCAAGCTTGATGGCCCTTTAAAAGTTGTAGAAAGAGCAAAGGAGCCTATACTAAAACCAGAGGCAAAATATGAGTATGCTATCGAAGATCCAAGGATTGTTTTTCTTGATGGGATGTATTATCTAACCTATACAGCATATGACGGAAAAAGTGTGCGCATAGCTTATGCGATAAGCAAGGACCTTAAAAAATTTGAAAAGAAAGGTGTAATATCCCCTGAAATAACATATGATGAAGCAGAAGATTTATTTAGGTCCTGCAAGGCAAAATTAAAAGACAGATATTTTCTCTTTGAATCATATTATAAGGATAAGGCTGGAAAAGATGTGCTTATATGGGACAAAGATGCGCTTTTATTTCCAAAAAAAATTAATGGGAAGTTTGCTTTAATTCATAGAATACTTCCTGATATACAAATCATTTACTTTAATAATTTTAAACAGCTGACATTAAATTTTTGGAAAAAATACCTTAAAAGGCTGTGTGAGTTTGTAGTTCTTGAGTCAAAGCACTGGTTTGAAACAAGAAACATAGGAGGATGCGCTCCGCCAATAGAAACTAACAAAGGATGGCTTTTAATTTACCATGCAGTAAATGACATGGATAATGGGAAAACCTATAGGGCAGGAGCTGCCTTACTAGACAAAAAAAATCCGCAAAAGGTGATTGGCCGCCTGCATGAGCCGCTTTTTTCTCCAGAAAAGAGGTATGAGACTTCAGGAAATGTAGATAATGTTGTATTTCCAACAGGAACAGCTGTTTTTGGCGACAGGCTTTACATATACTATGGAGCAGCCGACACCAGAATTGCAGTTGCTTCTGTTAATTTAAAAGAATTGCTAAAAGAGCTAATAAGAAGCAAACCAAAAATTTAATTACTGCTTTTAAGAAGTTTGTAAAAAAGGGTAATCTCCCCTGAAATAAACTATGCTAAAGCAGACAATTCATTCAGTATATGCAAGTCAAAGTTTAGACTTATTGATTAATTTGTTGGAACAAAAATTACTCATTTGTCCGGCCTACAGATGTTAATTTAATTCATCCAAAAACTTTAACGCTATAGAGGCAGAGTTTTCCCAATTAAACTTCTTAATATCCTTCATTGCTTGTAATCCTTTTTTTCTAACTTCTTTTGGGTTATCAACACAGTATCTCATAAGCCTTTGAAGGTGGTTGATATCTGGTAATGCCCAATTTACACCTTTGTAGAGTAACTGCTTTGAAAGAGTTGGTTTATAATCTAATAACCAGCCATTTTTCTTGTTAACAAAGTCAGTTTGTCCTCCAAAATTAGTTGTAATGGCTGGAAGTCCACAAGCCATCGCTTCAGCAACATTAAGTCCAAAACCCTCAGCCATAGTAGGTGATACAAATACATCCCCCCCATAATAAAATTCTGGAAGTTTTTTAAAATCCATCATTTTTGTTAAAAACTTAATAGGAAGCCCATTTTTATCCAAATTAAGTTTCTTAACTTCTTTTTTCAAATTCCAGTCTGGAGGATTATAAGATGTGTTAATTTTAACTTTTAGAGCGACCTTATTTGATTCTTTTTTACAAAATTCCTTGGCAAAGGCCATAAGCAAAAACTGTATACCTCCCCTATCATTTATCCCTCTAGCCCAGCCTTTATTTGCTATGAAAGTAAATTTATGAAGTTTTCTAAATTTTTTGGGCTTAAATAAGTTTAAGTTAACACCATGAGGAACAATTCTAATCTTTCTCTCCAACTTTTTATCTGTGTTTATTATTGCTTGTTTTGTATGGTTACTTGGCACCCATATTTGGTCTACTTTTTTATTGTTTAAAATTTTTAGCCAATCTTTAAGAATTTTATTTCCTTCCCAAACAAGAAATCCTACAAAGTGTTTAGAATTATTTGACCAGATTTTTGGCCATTCAGGAGGAAGAGCAACTACAACACTAACACCATCTTTAAAAAATTTGTTTTTAAGCATGATGTGTTCATTGCCAGTCAACTGCAATTTTTTTTGTTGTACTTTTAGAGTTCCTAAGTGGATATTAGGGTTTTTTTTGAAAAGAGCATCAACAAGTTGTTTACAGTGACTATCGTAGCCAGTCATACCATAAATTACTCCATAAAAATTTATGTTCATTTTAAGCACTAGGCATAATTTTGCTAATTTGAATAAAACTAGAAAGTAATCATTTATAAAGGTTTATTTTTTAAAATGCAGAAAATATTGTTAACTCATTAAATATTAACCAATGTTTTTTAAACAAACAAATTTTTCTATTGTGTAGAGTAAATTTTCTGAAACATGTTAAAATAAAGTGTTTTCAAAATATGCGGAGATTTAAAACAAAACAACCAACTTAATTATGAATCAACAAGAAAAATCATCATGGATATTGTATATGAGTACATTCCCGCCCAGAGAATGCGGCATAGCTACATTTACAAGGGATTTAACTACGGCAATGGATAAAAAATTTAGTCCTGATATCAAATCAAAAATCCTTGCAATGAATAAGAATGCGGTTAATATCTACAATTACCCTAAAGATGTTATCTTTCAAATTGATGATAAGGATATTCAAGGGTATAGGGATGCAGCAAAAAAAATTAATGAAATTGATGCAATTAAAATAGTCAACATTCAGCACGAATTTAATATTTTTGGAGGCAAATATGGCAACAATTTAATTTATTTTGTTGAAATGTTGAAGAAACCCTTAATAGCTACATTTCACTCGGTTTTGCCAAACCCTAATGATGAAAGAAAAAGGATTGTACAGTCAATTTCTAAAAAAGCTTTATGTTTGATTGTAATGAATAAATTGGCTATTAACATACTTAGAAAAGATTATGGTATAGAAAAAGATATTTTTGTCATTCCACATGGTGTGCATCCAGTTGAATTTAAGCCAAATTCAAAAGAAAAAATT
>DAOVKD010000143.1 GCA_030631975.1 Candidatus Woesearchaeota archaeon | reverse complement strand
GAAATAAAGGTCAATCTGGTATAGAGAAATACCATAAATTAGCTGTCACAAAAGCCCCAAAAAATGCAAAGGTTATAGCAACCAGTAAACAGACTTTAGAGAGTGGAGAAGAAGCTGAAATTATAGAGGCATTAAGGTATTCTAATGGCAATATTTCAGTTCAAGGCCATCCTGGAGGAGACACACCCTCAGAAATAATAGATAACTATTTAGAAATTGAAGAAGAATATAAAACAGCAGCTTAAACAACCAGAATCTCTTTTTCAAACTCCTTAAGTGTTTCTTTCTTTTTCGCATACTCAAAAATACCATTCTTTACCATAAGTCCGTTTGAGTAACCCTCTCCATTTGCCACTTTAATGACATGCGGAATAATCATTTCACTCAAATGAATAGAAGCGTCTCTTGGAATTGCAGATGGAAGGTTATCAACGCAGAAATGAGTTATACCATCAACAGAATATGTCGGTTCTTCCCAGGTTGTAGGAATGCACGTTTCAATGCCTCCACCACGATCGCAGGAAATATCTACAATAACTGCGGTTTTTTTCATAAGCCTTAGCATGCTTCTTTTTATAATGTGCGGCTCATTAGGATACCAGTCAATGGCATTAACAATAACATCGGCTTTTGGCAAATACTGTTCAACCATTGCTGTTTTGTTCCTGTATAAAATATTCGCTTTGATGAAGCTATACTTAAGAATCTCCTGAGCGCCTTTTGACACTCTGCCTTTTCCAAAAATATAGACATTTACACCATTCTCAATATTTGATTTTGCAAGCGTAGTAAAAATTTTTTCAACAGAGAAATACTCTTGAATAGGTTTTAGATACTTTAATTTATTTTTGATATTATTATTCTCAAGCACTTTTCCATAAAGACGCAATCCCTCATACATTCCCACTATGCCTGCCTCAACTCCCAGATTGACTAATCTCTCTCCCTTATTATCCCTTATTTCTTCGTAGGCGTAGCTTGTAGTGTTCTGGTTAAGCAGCTTGTTTAAAAGAGGCATATTTTGCCCTTTTTCAATATGAAGATATCCCATAATGACCTGGTTTTTCCTGATAGCGCCAAGTAAGGGTTCTTTTACTCTTACAATCATCTCGCTGTCATAGACTGATTCTTTTATTTGCGCACCTGCTCTTTCATAGTCTGCATCAGAAAATTTGCAGCCTTCTCCTGCACCCATTTCAACAATTATTTTGTGCCCCAGCTTGCTTAATTGTGCTACGTGCTTTGGAATAAGAGCTACTCTAGACTCATTCTTCTTTGTTTCTTTAGGTATCCCGATTATCATTTTTAAAAAATATTAAAAATTAGTCAGCAGTTAGTAAAGACTTCTCCTTTATAAATTTATAGTTTGAATTATTAACTAAACGTGATACAGGTATGCATATTTGCATCTGCTTATCAATAAGGTAGTATAATACGTTTTTTATCGTCGACTGCATTGAATTCAACAGAAATGTATTTTTGATTTATAAGTCTTAAAGAACCCATCACGAAAAGGTAACAGTGCCTTAGTTGGGTATGATTTGAAAATTTTAGCCCTTTTGAAAGTGCAGGTCTAATTTATTTTGAGAATACTTGTAAGGATTTTCATGCAACAGGTTCAGCTTTGGCGAGTATTTGCTGAGAGCCTCTTGCTGAAACTTGAGCTGCTCTGGAGAACATTGAAGCAATAGCCGCTAATAGCATATAGCCAATTGTGATAAAATTGTTTATATATTTTTCTGTGTTTATACAAATACAAAATAAAACTAAAGCCCCAATCCTTCCACAATCAAATTAGGCTCAAATTCTTTTAAATCTGCATAGCCCTGCCCAATTCCCAGGTACATTATAGGTTTTTTTGTGGTATAGCTTATAGAAATTGCTGCGCCACCTTTCTCGTCGATATCAGCCTTTGCCAAAATAATTCCATCAATACCAACTGATTCATTAAATCTTCTTGCCTGCTCAACACAATCATTTCCAGTTATTGCTTCTCCTACAAATACTTTAAGGCTGGGTTTTGCAACTCTAATTATTTTTTTCATCTCTTTAAGCAGATTCTCATTGCTGTGCAGTCTGCCAGCAGTATCAATTAAAACAGCATCAATGTTTTTTGCTTTTGCATGCTTTATTGCATCAAAAGCAACAGCTGCCGGATCAGAACCATACTCATGTTTAATTATCTTTATTCCTAATCTATCAGCATGATGCTGCAGTTGCTCTATAGAAGCTGCGCGAAAAGTGTCGGAAGCAGCCAAAACGCAGGAAATTTTGTTTTCTTCCAGCATATTTGCAATTTTTGCGATGGTGGTGGTTTTTCCAGATCCATTAACTCCAAAAAACGCAATGACAAATGGCTTTTCTTCTTCTTTTATTTTTCCTAATAAATTTATTTTATCAATTTTAAATAAGTCGCCTATTGATTTTTTTAATGATTCCCTGACTGTTTCCTCTATTTTTGTTCTTTTTATTGGTTTTTCTACTAAGTTTTGCTGTAAATCATTTTTTATTTTTTCTACTGCTTCCAGGGCAACATTGTTTTCCATCAATGTTAGTTCTAAATCGGAAAACAGATTTTCAAATTTTCTATATGACAATTTTGTTGTAACTATTTTTTCCTTTAATTTTCCAAAAAGTCCTTTCTCTTCTTTAACTTCTTCTTTTTCCTCAAATTTTTCTATTTCCTCTCCTAGTTTTGGCTCTTCTTCAGGTTTTTTTTCTTTTGTCTCCCCTATTTTTCCTTCTTTGCCTATTTGCTCTTCTTTTTTCTTTATAACTTCCTGCTTTGCCTCCTCTTTTATAGGTTCCTCTGCCGCGGTTTCTTCCCCTGCCTTTTTGGAGAACTTAGAGATAGCTCCCTTTAACTTATCTTTTAAAAATTTGAACATTTTATACCCTTACCAATTAAACATAGGAAATTAAGGCATTTATTAAGTTTACGGGTATAATGGGGTAAAAATACCAAAGAAATATAAACATGTAGTTTAATTAATATAAAAAACATTAAAAAAAGTGTTAAAAGAGGTGGGATAAATGGTGCTAAGTTCTGTGGAAATTGGGCCTTTAATAATAGACCCCAATATTATTGTAGGATTTATTATAGCAATAATAATCCTGATTT
>DAOVKD010000047.1 GCA_030631975.1 Candidatus Woesearchaeota archaeon | reverse complement strand
AAGGCGAAAGCAAGTGTTGATGTAATCCTGAGTGTTTTTGGTGTGAAAAAAGACAATATTGGCAACATAATAAATCAAAAGTTGGATGTTGTTGAAAGAAATCTTGTTGAGGGAACTGAAAAAGGTGTGTTTCCTATCTTAGGATATAGTTATTTTGAGTATGCCAATTCTTTAAAAGATTCTGATCCATTCTCTGCACTGCTTTACTCTGAATACGCGCTGGAATTAAGCAACCTGGATATATATTTCAAAAGTTCTGGAAAGAATGGGGCAGATTTGTTTAAGAACATTGATAAGAAATTGTTTATTGTATTAATAATTGGAATTATACTGGGGATTTTTGTATCCAAGGTTATTGGATATAAAAAGACCATACATAAAAATACTCAAAGCTCAAAGAGAAGAAAATAGTTTATGAGCATAAAACCCCAGCAAAGCTAATGCCTTGCTAGGGAAAAAGAGGTGATAGATTATTGTTGATTACTCAACAATAGTCTTATCTTATTGTTACTTGATAATAGTACTACTATTTAAACATTTCGGAATTTATGGGTAAAATGAAGTATATTGCTTTTCTGCTCTTTTTTGTATTTGTGTTAATGAGCGGATGCGATAATGTGTTAACAGGAGGCGTAGTTAATACTCAGGAGTTATCTGAGAATGTAAAAACAGAAGTTTATTTCTGCCCGCTGGATGACTGCGGCAGGATAATAAAAAATATTGTCAACAATGCAGAAAACTCTGTTCATTGCGCTTTCTTTGATCTGGACCTAAAAGATTTAATCAAAGCAATTGCGAAAAAGAGCCATAATGCAGATGTTAAAGTTGTTATAGATCATGGTAATTATGACGGCCAGATTAGGGGAGAGGGCATAAAGATTGCAAAATCAAAGCAGTATATGCACAACAAGTTCTGCATTATAGATAAAGGCCTTGTTTTGACAGGAAGCATGAACCCAACGAACAACGGGGCAAACCTCAATAATAACAATTTAATAATTATCAATTCAAAATATATTGCAGAAAATTATGAAAATGAGTTTAATGAGTTGTGGAATGGTGTATATGCTTCTGGCGATAATGTAAAATATAAAAGAATAAGCTCGGGCAAAACAATAATAGAGAATTACTTCTGTCCAGAAGATTGCCGGGAAGAAGGGGGAATAAATAAAATAATAAGCTTAGTAATGAAAGCAAATGAGTCGGTTAAAGTAGCTATATTCTCTTTTACTCATGAAGAGCTGGCTGATGAACTTGTTAAGGCAGATATAAATAGAGTTAACGTAACAATTTTAGTAGAAAGAAGACAAAGAAATGTCCAAAAGTCACAGTATAAACGGTTAAGAGATTTTGGAGTTAGTATCAAGGTAGATGGAAACAAGAACAATATGCACCATAAATTTGTAATAATAGATAATAGCATAGTAATAACAGGAAGCCCTAATTACAGCTGGAGCGGAAATAACAGGAATGACGAGAATATGCTGGTTATTTATGATAAAAGGTTAGCTCAGAAATATACAGCAGAGTTTAATAGGTTGTTTGATGAAGGAGAGGTAATCTGATATTCTGAATTTTGTTTACCTTTTCTTCCCTTTAGGAGGCAACAAAACAGGTATTCCCTGCCTGATGGGATATTTCTGGCTGCATTTCACGCAGACAAGGCTTTTTTTGTCTTTTGTGTAGCGCAAATTAGCCCTGCAGAGCGGGCATGCCAGTATATCAAACAAATCTTTTGGGATAGGTTCTTTCATTTTAAACCTGTTTTAAGCAAAAAGCTTAAATGTTGAGAGAAAGGTTTATACAAGAGAAATTGACAAAGTCAATTTCTAAGTATAAATCTTCTGGAAATTTTTAAATTTCCGATACATTTATATAGTAGTAATACGTTTCCTTTATAAATATTGTTGTTTTTTATTTGTTATGTTATAAACTTTATTTTCATGACAAAGAGGGTGGTTGTATTATATTAAACTTATGATTAGTAAGGATTGGGTGATTAAAAATGCCGGAATTAGTCAAGAAATGCCCTGAATGCGGGGGCATAAATCTGAACTGGAATAAAGAACGCGGGGAAATTATATGCAGAGACTGCGGTCTAGTCATAGAAGAAAAAATGGTTGATTTTACACAGGAGTGGAGGGAATTTGACAGTGCGGATGGTGACAGAAGAAGAGCAGGAGCTCCTATGACTTATACTCAATATGACCATGGTTTAGGTACTGAAGTAGGCCAAAAAGCTGACCTTTTTAAGCTAGGGGGAAGGGAAAGGAATAAATTCTTCAGGTTAAGGAAATGGCAGTACAGGATTTCTACAGCTATAGAAAGAAACCTTAAATTAGCATTAGCAGAGCTGAAAAGGGTAAGTTCTTTTTTGAAATTGCCAAAATCTGTTGAGGAAGAGAGCGCTAGAATATACACCTTGGCTGTACAGCGCGGCTTAGTTCGCGGCAGGAGTATGGAATCTGTTGTAGCAGGAGCTTTATACGCTGCATGCAGACGTCATGATGTTCCCAGGACATTGGACGAGCTTTCAGAAGCTTCTGGCATAGAGAAGAAAGAGATTGGAAGAACCTACAGGTTTGTTACAAGGGAATTAGGCATAACAATATTGCCAAGCAATCCCGCTGACTATATTGCAAGGTTTGCTTCTTCATTAAAGTTGAGCGCTGAAACCCAGAGCAATTCAATTGAAATTCTTGAGGAGGCGCAGAAAGCAGAGCTTACATCTGGAAGAGGGCCAACTGGAATAGCTGCAGCCGCTTTATATGTATCCGCATTATTGCATGGGGAAAAGAGAACTCAAAGAGAAGTGGCCGACGTTGCTGGTGTGACAGAAGTTACAATAAGAAACAGATACAAGGAACTTCTTGATGAAATGAATCTTGAGAAAGAGATCAAGAAAAAGAAAAAAGTCAAGAAGAAAAGGTAATTATTTTGTTTTTTTGGATTATTTTTTCATTACGTTTTTATTGGATTCTCATATTTGATTAATAAAAGTGCTTGTATTTGTCTTTCTCGTTCACTTTCTTTAAAATATAGGCAGGAATATAGGTGTATTAAAAAAAATAAAAATTAAAGTTCCTGAATACTGTCTTACTGATTCTTTCCTAGTGTTATCTCAATGATGGAAACTCTTATATCCTTGCCTTCGTTGTTCTTGAACTCTTCGCTGCCTATCTTTATGTCTTTTACTCCTACTGTGCTTTCCAGAAATCGTTTACTGGAGACTTCTGCGACATCTACAGCGCGGCTGATAAACTTTCCACGAGCCTTTATTACTACATTTTCTGCATTCTTGGTTGTAAACTGCATCACTACACCAGTCACATAGTTCATAAATGGCTTTCCACCAATAAAAATATTGTTGTCTTCCATGTTACTGCCTCCATGTTGTTTTTATATTGTAGTTATTAGTATCAATTAATGTTAACAATGCCCAAACGTTTAACTATATTTATCTACCTTGATTTATAAATATTTCGTAATCGGCGGGCAAAGATTTAATCTAAGGGCAGATTTATAAATTAGGCTTTATTCTTGCCTATACCATGACATTGCAGGAAGAGGATAGAATTGAGAAAATTGCTAGGATTATTAATGGCGATGGAAATACAAGAGAGAATACACCAAAAAATTTAGAATTTATTGTGCATGATAATTCCCATATTAAGAGAGTGCAAGACTCAAAAGATATGGGGGTATGTGTTGAAGGACATTTTGAATTTAGCCCAGACATGCTTCTTTATGTTACTGGCAAGGGCGTTATTGATGATGAGGCGAGCAGAAGTGAGAGCAGGTTATTAAATCGAGATTGCTATGTATTTAGAGATTATACATTAAGTCTGAAACTAGAGACAAATAGAGAAGATTATTTAAATGCAATTGAAAAATTTAGATTCGGCATATTTCATAATCTTAGATTTGTTGATGGCAAATTAAGGATAGAATGGAATAAGGGATGTTATGATGATGGATATTCTAATATGTTTTCTCAGATAAGATTATTCAAGCAAGCGGCAGTAGTTGAACCTTTTGCGCATTTTAATAAAGGAAAGGAAATAGAGGGTCATAAAAAGCAATTAATGGGCAAGATTTCTGAATTGGGATTGGAAAACAATGGTGTAAAATACGATTCATATTTTGTAAGTTCTCCTGACGAGAAGCTTATTAATTTTGAATATCATCCAGTTGCTGAATCGCATTACACTAATTCTTATACTGGTGCGGGCTTTATGGTTTTCTTTTACTCAGATAAAGCAAATTTTCCTTTTTCAGATAAGAAATCAAATTATTTATGGATCGTTACTATTCCCAATGATGTTGACAAAAGGCTTCAGGCATACTACAATAAAAAATTCGGCACTCCAAACATAGATGAAGAACTAAGAGAAACATCTGAGGACCTTGTTGATATAAAATTACCAAATTATTCCTATGCTGCTAAATATTCTGTTCATTATGTTTTAGATAATGAAGAAGAATTCCTAAATTGCTTTTATAGATGGCAGAATGCTCTTTATACATTAAAACACGAAAATCCAAAAGAAATTCAAGGACATCAACTGCTGCCAGATATACCCCAAGCTATGTCTTGGACTATTCAAAACTAATAATCGGAATTAACAATTGATTAAATTCAATTCGAGTTTTGGCTAATTAATAAAAAGGGTAGAGGAATTATTCAGATGGCTTATATCCAGAAATCATTAGAAATCCTAATCCTTGACCAGCCATTTGTTTTGCTGTTGCGTCATCCGCTCCAAGTGTTTTGGCACTCGTAACATCCCACATTCCTAATGTTTTTCCTAATGCCATCAATCTTAATACACCTTCTTGTTCCATTCCAAGATTTGGTGCCAAGTCAATATAACTTAGATCACCAGCAAGTCTTTTTGGTTGGGGATAACCTCTCATTTGTTCAGCTAATGCTTCCCTATATTGTTCAGCTTTAGCTCTATCCACAACAACATCAACAAAAATCATATCAACTTTATCAAAATTATCTCCAGAAGGAGCTTCACCCATATGATCATAACCGAATAGTTCTACAACATCTCCACTTC
Source organism: Candidatus Woesearchaeota archaeon (assembly GCA_030631975.1). Classification (GTDB taxonomy): domain Archaea; phylum Nanobdellota; class Nanobdellia; order Woesearchaeales; family GW2011-AR4; genus JACPJP01. Next base: position 892 of record DAOVKD010000047.1, on the reverse strand, counting down.
CAACTCGTCTTTCCTCAACTGATTCTCCTTTTCTAAATACTCTTGTTGAGTCTTGAACAATATCACATAATTTTTTTGTATCCATATGATAAAGAATAAATAGCGTATTTATAAACCTTTTGATTATGATACTACTATATAGTCAATAATAGTCCCCTACCCATGATATATTTTTAGATTGGGCTTCGTCTTTTAAGACGCCAAAACTTGAACTTTTCGGACGAAATTTTCCAGAACTGAAAAAGTATTTAACAGAAATTAAATTTTGATTAATAACCTGCAATGAGTGTATTTAGTTACTGATTAAAAAATTATCTTTTTTCAACCCTCACCCTAGAAATCCTATTGTCCTCTATTTCTTCAATTTTCAATTTAAATTTATTGTAAACAATCTCGTCGCCTTCTTTTGGTATCTTTCCAGTCTGCTTTAGTATAAATCCGCTTAGAGTATCATAACCTTTTCCTTTCAGCTTCATATGCAGTTTTTCGTTTACCTCGTCAATATCAGTTTTTCCATTAACGATCCAAATATTTTTCTCTATTCTTTTGATGTTTGGAGCTATAATATCCGTTTCATCCATTATTTCTCCCACAATTTCTTCCAAGACGTCTTCTAAAGTAACAAGGCCTGTGATGGAACCATGCTCATCCACTACAATGGCCATATGCTCTTTTCTTTTCTGGAATTGCTTCAGTAAATCGCTGATTTTCTTTACTTCAGGAACAAAGTATGGCTTATATATGATTTTGCCTATACTGATATTTTTATTTTTGCCCTGCATATGCGCCATTAAATCCCTGGTATGGGCAATCCCTATGATATTATCTCTGTATTTTTCATAAACAGGTATCCTGGTATGATTTTTTTTCATAAACACTTTGAACGCATCTT
>DAOVKD010000002.1 GCA_030631975.1 Candidatus Woesearchaeota archaeon | reverse complement strand
TACAGCATACATATTCTGGCAATAAGTGTCGGAGGAATGATCCTGGGATATACAGACATAATAATGCTGACATACTTTACAGGCCTGACAAGCGTTGCTTTGTACAGCGTAGCATTGCCTACAACAAGAATACTGCTCTATTTTCCAAGAGCCCTTGCAGAAGTATTGCTCCCGTTGACATCAGAATTATGGTCCAAAAAAAAGAAAAAAATATTGGTAGAGGGTGTAGAATCATTATACAAATACTCTCTTATAATCATAATACCTTTAGTTTTTATGATGTTTTCTTTTTCAGATTTGGTTATAAATGTTTTCTTTGGAAAAAGTTATATAATGGCTGCTAATGCAATGAAAATTTTAAGCATAGGGATGATATTTGCAACAATAAACGGGATAAGTTCCAATTTCTTTCCAGGTATAGGCAAACCTCAGATCACCAGCAAGATAGTTTATAGCGCGGCAGTATTTAACCTTATTGCGAACTTAGTGTTAATTCCGATACTAGGCATAATTGGAGCTGCAATAACAACATCCTTGAGCTATCTTATAATGATGGTAATTGGCTTAATAAACATGAGAAAATTTATTGCAATAAAATTTCCAGTAAAAGTCTGGACCATGACATCAATAGCAGGGATATTGTTTGTCCTTGTTATATGGATATTAAAAAAAGTAATAATTCTTAATATGTGGTTAGAAACCTCAATAGTGTTAGTAATAGCTTCTATAAGTTACGCAGCCTTATTATTATTGTTTGGAGTAGTAAATGTTCCTGAGTTAAAGAATTTGTATAAAAGGATTGTATAAAACACGTCATCATTTGAATTGGTTGTTTATTCTTTTATGTTCTTCTCCAATCTTCTGCATTTTATCCCATAGCTCCTCTTCAATCTCAAGTCCTTTTCCTGATAAATTATTTTCTTCTTTCTTATCCTCTTCTAGGTTATAAAGTTCTTTCTTCTTATTTGTTTTATTGTATATTAATTTCCATTTATTTGTTCTTACACTCTGCACATTATGGATTTCTGGGGAAGGAGTTGGGCCACCTAAACCTCCTGTTTCTGAGTAAGCGATTCTATCATCTTCCTTTCCTTCTATAAAAGGCAAGAATGATTTTCCTTGTATTGGCTTGTATTCACCATTTTGTTTTATATTCAAAATATCCAGGATGGTTGGCATTATATCTATAGTTCTCACAATTTTGGTAATTTCTTTTCCCTTAGGAAGAGCGTTCCAGATAAAATAAACCCAGCACTTGATTGTGTAATCATAAAGAAAAGATCCATAAATCTTTTCACCAATTCTGTCTCCTACACTGGAACCATGATCGCAATAAATGATAACCAATGTGTTACTATAAAGGTCAAACTCTTTCAGTTTCTCCAATATCTCCCCTACATAATTACTGCTCTCTTCAAGCCATTTTTTATAATTAGAAAAGTTTTTTTCTTTATTGTTGAAATATTCTTCAGAAAAATCATCATATTTCTTAATTACAGTTCTTGCAAGATTCAATGCAATTTTATTGTAATCCAAAAACAGAAAAAATGGTTGTTTATTTTTTGCCTGTAATATCAATTCAGAATGTCTATTAACAAGATCTATTTCTTTGTTTTCATCCTTTCCAAAATATCTCACCTTGTCGAAACCTTCTGAAACAATAGCTTCGCCTATAACAAAATCCATTTCAGTATAGTATCCAATCTTTTTTAAATACTGTGCTAGTGTAAGAACATTCTTTTTATCAAAACTATAAGCCTTGTAATAACCATTAACCCCATTTAGATTACCATACATCCCGGAAAGAATAGCATTTATCGAGCCGATTGAATAGGGTGCGTAAGAAATAACAGTAGAAAAAAATGTTGAACTTGTTTTTAAATTTTGGTAGGATTGTATAAGATTAAGGGCATCTTCTCTGGCTCCTGCATCTACGAGAATCATGATGATATTTGGCTTCTTTTTCTTGAATAATTGGGGCAATTTCATTTTTATCTAAAATATATATTAAGAAAAAAGAATGTATTTATAAAAGTTGGCAATAAGTATTTTGATATATATAATTAGTTCATCAAGACGTTTTCTCTTCATCTACCTTTTTTCTAATTGCTTCGAGAATAAATTCTGCCCTGCTTCTATAACCTTTTTTGCTTTTCTTCCATGTTTTATCAATTAGATACACTAATTCAGAGGGTATGCTTACATTAACATAATTTTTTCTCATACGGTATTGGTACTGTAAGATTTATATATTAGTTATTGTTACCTGTACTGTACAGGAAATTTAAGGAAAAAATGATGCAACCGAGATTTGAAGAACTGAAATTAAAAATAAGAGACTACACAGCAAAACCCTATCCAGTAACAAAGAATTACTATGCCTGTAACAAGGATTTGGTGTATTGAAAAAATGAAACTAAACTTAGGAAGTGGAGTAAAGTCCCTTAAAGGTTATACGAATGTTGATAAGTATAAGCATGGAAACAACACTCAAATATTACACGATTTAGAAAAATTCCCATACCCTTTTAAAGATAACAGCATAGACTGAATACATGCAAGATGTATATTAGAACATTTGAATCCGCTAAAGACTCAAAAAATATTAAGCGAGTGGTGGCGGATATGCAAGCCAAACGCTAGGATATATATCGAAGTGCCTTTTGAGGAGAGATGGGTTGATTATGCAGATTACAAAAGAGGATTTAGTTATAACTTCTTTTTCTGTCTGTGTAAGAAAAATAGGCCTGTTTGGGACGGTAAATATAATTTTGATTAGTATCAATAAAGAACTCGCCGTGGGGAATAGGCATATTTATTCCCATGAGATTAAGAAAGATGTTAAGCACGTACCTAAAAGGGCTCATCTACAACATAGAAGCAGAATTAAAGGTGGTGAAATAGGTAAAACAGTTTGATATTCTCTAATTGTTGGCATATTAACCATTGTTATACTATTTTCGATTTTTCTTATTAATCAATTTCGTCGAAATAGTGATTTTGTTTCTCATAAATATTGCCTAAATATTCCATATGTCGAAGAGTTAACAGTATCCAAGTCGCAAAAGATTTAAAAAGTCCTAATAGTTCTGCCCTATTTTTAAGAAGAATATATATGGGGGTAAAGTATATGATTGAACAAAATAATCCATTTAGTATTCAACAGGATTCTCCATTAAAGGATGCTTTAAAGAATGATATCAGGAGATACTGGAATGATAAACAGCCAGGCCAATGGTATTCAAAACAAAAAACAGGTGAAAAGGAGTATTATGACGATATAGACTACAAGCGGTATAATATTTTCTCCCCTTACATACCTAAAATAGCAGAGTTCTCAGAGCATAAGGGAGAAAAAGTTTTAGAGGTAGGTATAGGTATGGGGTTAGACTTAAAGCAGTACTCCAAAAATGGAGCTATTTGCTATGGCATTGATTTAACAGAGGGTGCTGTTAATAAAGCTAAACGCGTTTTTGAGATTTATGGTCTTAAAGCAGAATTGCAAGTAATGGATGCAGAAAATCTGAAGTTTGATGACAATACTTTTGATTTAGTTTATTCTATGGGAGTTTTACACCATACGCCTAATACTCAAAAAGCGATTAATGGAATATGTAGAATATTGAAACCTGGAGGTAAAGCAATAGTTATGCTTTATTCAAAAAGCTGGCAACATTATGTAATAAGAGTTTTTTATGCAGGAATTATTGGAAGGGAGTTATTCAGAATGTCCATGCAAGAATTAATAAACAAATATTCTGAAGCCTATGGCTTTTCACCATTGACTAAATTATACAGCAGAAAAGAAGTGAAAAGTTTTTTCACAAAATTCAGTCAGGTTGATGTTTCCCATTGGCACTATAAGGTTCCAGATAAAAATGGAATAATGCAAAAGATAAAATCCTTGAAAAACAGAAAATATCTTCAGGGCAATTGGGTAATAAAGGCTATTAAATAGGTAATTTTTAAGGTTAATAAAACCAATGTTCTTTAGTATAAGGTAAGCTGATTTTAATGCTTCCGTCGAAATCCATATATAAGATGCAAATTCTTGTCGTCTATGAGCTTACCTTATACTATAGAATGATCTTCAATGATGAGAAACTTTTTTAAACGCGTTACACTTCCAAAACTGAGATGATTAAGAAATTTTCAACAACGTACACAAAAGAAGACACAATCAATTTCATTATTGATGATGATGAAAATATGGACTGGATATCGACATTTGATAGCAATAATTTCAGCAGATTTTTCATCGTTATTGACAAAGAAGTTGACAAATTATGGGGCAATTTGCTCAGGAAAAAATTAGAAACACATGACAAAGAATCATTTTTCTTCAAAGTTGAAGCGATAGAGCAAAATAAGTCTCTTGATTTTTACCCAAAATTGATTGACTTTCTTGAAAAAAATAAATGTAACTTAGCAGACCTGGTTATTGCAATCGGCGGAGGCATAATTATAGATTTGGTCAGCTTTGCAACATCAACATACATGAGGGGGTTGCCTTTCATCACAATACCCACAACATTAATTGGCCAGATTGACGCATCAACTGCTGGTAAAACCTGCTTGAATACAAAAGAAAGCAAGAATGTTTTAGGAACATTTTATTATCCCATAATATCATATAACAATATTCATTTCCTGAAAACAAATACAAAATACCATTTGAGGCAAGGGTACTCTGAAGTGTTCAAATATGGTCTTCTCAGTTCTGAAAAGTTAATATCACTATTGGAAAAATATGGGCAACTCCCCCCTAATGATATCTTAATGAATATAATTAAATTGTCTATTGAAACACGGGTAAAGATTAGGAAGAAACACCCATTAGTAAGTAATTTGGGCCATACATTCGGGCATGCTATTGAGAAAATGTCGGATTTCAGGATTTTGCATGGAGATGCCATTAGTGCCGGCACTGTTGTTGCATTAAATTTTGCAGAAAAAAAAGGGTTAATAACTAAAGAAGAAGTTCTAAAAATCATCAATTTGATGAAGAAGATTGGTTTGAATATCTGCATAGAAAAAAATATAAATATTGATAAATGGGTAGAATTGATGATGCGTGATAAGAAGTCATCTGCGCATGGCATGGATCTTGTGCTGATTAGCGGTATTGAGAAACCATATGAAAAAGATGGAAAGATTTTTTATGCGACAACACCTGATGCTGTAAAAGCATTTTTGGAGGGGTTTATGAAAAATTATGATTACATTATATCTGATTGCGCTGCATTTTTAAAAAAAGATAAGTTAGTCTACATAAATAAATAACAATGATAAAGAACATTAACCACATGAGCTTCACTGTAAGTGATTTAGATAGGTCTGTAAAATTCTATCATGATGTATTGGGGTTAGAGATTAGTAATATAACCGAAAGGCCGAAAGAATTTTCAGAAAAAGCAACAGGAATAAAGGATGCTCACTTGAATATTGCCTATCTCGAAGGAGGAAACTGTGCACTTGAACTCATCCAATACCTTTCCCCAAAAGGAGAGAATATTGATACAAGACTATGCAATGTGGGGAGCGCCCATATATGTTTCAATATAGATAATTTCCATGAAATGATAAAAAAGCTAAAGGAGAAAAAAGTGAAATTCGTAGGTGACCCTCTTGAAATACCTGCTGGACCAAATAAAGGAAAGCACATGGTCTATATAGAAGACCCTGATTCGAATACTATTGAGTTGATTGAAGTAAATTAAAAAGGCCGCTAAAAATTCTTTTTACTATGACAAACAGGGCAAAAATAAAAGAATTGTTGGAAAAGATGTTGTCTGGCATACACCCTTCTCTATTATTAAAAGAACATATCTCAATAAAAGAAAACAAGTTAATAGTCGATAATGAATCCTTTGATTTATCTAATGCTGACATCTTTATTATTGGTTGCGGTAAGGCAGGAGTTTCTATGTCTGAAACAATAGAAAAAATACTTGGTCTGGAAAACATAAAGGAAGGCCTTGTTATTGCTCCCGATATCTCTTCCGATACAAAGAAAATTAGAATAGTCCATTCCACACACCCATTTATATCAAAAAAGAGTTTTTTAGCTGGCAAAGAGATGGTAGAATTTCTGAAAAAAATTGATAGGAAAGATATAGTGATCAGTTTATTGTCTGGCGGGGGTTCTGCATTGATGTCTTATCCAGAGGAAAGGCTTGGCTTTAAGGAAAAGCTGGGTTTTATAAATTTCCTTATACTTAAAGGAATCCCCGAAATAGAAGTAAATACTGTCAGAAAGGCCATCTCGGGGGTAAAAGGCGGGAAAATAGCCAAAAAGTTAGAAGGTACGCAGATTATTAACATGCTCTTGTTAGACAACGGGGGAGACATCAGCGCTATTGCTTCAGGACCCACTTTAATACCCACAGACAAAAAAACAGCTAAGCAGGTGCTTAAAGAATATGGAGTTTATGACTCCGCCCCTGCAAAAATAAAAAATATAATAGATAAGCAATCAAAAAAGAAAAATGATTTTACAAATTTAAAGATAAAAAATGTGCTTATTGGAGACAATACAACAGCAAAAAAAAGTCTGGTAAAGCACCTGACAAATTCAGGATGTAAAAATGTCTGGATGATAGATGAATTTTTTTACAGGGATATTGAACAAGCAACAGATAAACTAGCACAATATTTTAAGGGAAAATATGAAAGTGTTTCAGAAAAGGGGTTATATGCAGTTGTAGCTGGAGGAGAAATCCCTGTTAAATTACATAAGAAGGGAAAAGGTGGAAGAAACCAGCATCTGGCTGCTATAATAATCAAAAAGCTAAAAGGACTTGATAATTTTGTGTTTGTGTCCTTTGCCACAGATGGACGTGATTATCTTCATGGGGTAAGAGGAGCTATAATAACAAATGAAACAATAAAAAAAGTCAAAGAAAAAAATATAGATGTTGATGAATATCTCAAAACTTATAATACCTTTCACCTACATAAAAAATTAAACACTCTTTTAGAAGGAGGCCTGACAGGAACAAATGTCTCAGATGTCTATGTATTTATGTTTGAGAAATAAGCGAAGTAATCAGGCAGATAGTGTACAAACTAATTCTAAGAGATATTTCTAAAGAAAAGTTTTTAATATAGTGTCAATTCTAGATATACTATGGAAGATATCACTTTAATTGTTGGAGGTGGATCAGGTATTGGAAAAGCCTGTGCCATAAAGTTTTGTGAAAATGGCCATAAAGTAGTCATAGCAGGCAGAAACAAGGAAAGACTGGAAGAAGTTTCAAAAGAGATAGGTGAAAAATGCTCATGTACAGTAATGGACATAAGGTCAAGTGAGAGTATAGAGAACATGGTCAAATACATCAAAGAAAATAATTATGACGTTAAGGTTTTGATTAATTCTGCAGGCATCAATACCCCTAACAGAGATATAGAAAATATGGACGCTAAAAAAACAGAGGAAATTATATCAACAAATTTAACAGGGGCTATAAATGTAAGTCGTGCAATCATAAATGAATTAAGGAAATCTGGTGGAGGAACAATAATTCATATAGGCTCTAGTGCTGGAGTAAGAACATCCACATTATCTGGAGTAGCATATTCCGCAACAAAGAAAGCATTGTTTTCCCTAGTAAGATCAATAAATCTTGAAGAAGCGAAAAATGGCATTAGGGCATCTATAATTGCTCCAGCAACAGTAAATACTGAATTATTATTGACGAGGTCAAAAGTGCCGTCAGAAAAGGAGAGAAAAAAAGTATTGCAACCAGATACTATAGCAGACATTGCATTATTCATAGCAACTCAACCGAAAAATGTAGTGATGGAACAGGTAGTGTTGACATCATCATCTGAGGCTGAATTCTTATGATTATAGTTGTTTGTGCAGCAGGAGAGGGCACAAGGTTAAAAGACCTGACCAAAGGAAAACCAAAATTATTGCTTGAAATAAATGGGAAGGCACTGCTTAAAAGAGTGCTGGATAGTGCAGTCCAGAAAGGCATAAAGAAAATAATCATTGTAATTGGCTATCAGGCTGAACTTATTAAAAGGGCAATTGGGAGCAAATATAATGGTGTAGAAATTATTTATGTATTTAATGAATATTATCATACGAAAGGCAATATGTCAAGTTTATGGGCTGTACGAGAATATATTAATGACGATCTGGTATTTACCCCTGGTGATGTTATCATTTCAAAAGACAATGTAAAAAAAATCCTCATGTCAAAACATGATGCAAGCATACTTGTTGATACAAGTGAGAAGGCAAAACAAAGGGATGATGAATTAAAGATTTCTCTAGTTAATGGAAGAATAAAAGAGATTAAGAAAAAAATGGATAAAAATAAAGTATATGGTACTGCGCCAGGATTCTATAAACTTAAATTAGGTACAGCAAAAAAAATCTATAAGATAATAGAAAACCATTTTTTAAAAGGTGAAACTGACTTGCCTTTTAATGTACCAATAGAGGAATTGTGCCAAATAGAAAATGTAATGCCTGTAATAGCAGATGGCTCATTTTGCATGGATATTGACACCCCTGGAGATTTGAAAAGAGCCACTGAAGAACTAAAGCGAATTGAAGGATAAAATAATTTTTAGGAAGTTTTTTAAATCCGCAAAAGTTCCTCCTCTCATGGAAAAAAGGTTTGTTGGGATAAATGGATTTGGTAGAATTGGAAGAGCAATATTTAGAAAAGTATTAGAGAGTAAAAATTTTGATATTATTGTTATTAACGATATCAACCCAGACAACAAAAATATAGCTTATCAATTAAAATATGATTCTTTATATGGCAGACTCGACAAAGAAATCAATTCTGATGAATCTGGGATTATTGTAGATGGAAAAAAGATTTTTGTTTATCATGAAAAAAATATTGATGAAGTACCATGGGACAAACATAATGCAACACGAGTTGTTGACTCTTCTGGAGTCCACAATAACACAGTTAGAGCAAGAAAGCTTAAAGATAGGGTAAAGCAAGTTGTAATTTCGTACTCCCCGGAAGAAAAATTAGTTGACAGATTTATTATTGTGGGGGTAAACGAAAATGAAATTGATGTTAAAAATGACTTGATTATATCAAACAGTATTTGTGATGCCAATGCCTTTGCCCCAGTAATTAATGTATTAAACAGAGAATATGGAATTAATCATGGGTTTATGACTACATTGCATCCGTGGCTTCAATACCAGAATCTTTTAGACGGGCCAACAGCATCTTTTGCTTACCCAGGACATATTGATTCACATTACACCTTTGGACGTGCAAGTACCTTTTCTTTATTGCCAAAACCAACCACTGCCATTGATGCGACTTGTAAAATATTAAAATTTTTGAAAGGTAAATTTTATTCATTCTCTTATAGGGTTCCAACTGCCAGTGTTTCATCCGCAGATATCTCAGTCAAGCTGAATAAAAAGGCTATAGCCGAAGAAATTAAACGCTTATTTGAGAATGAAGCAAAAAAACAGAAATATAAGATTTTTTATAATAATTATGAGCCCCTTGTCTCAATAGACTTCAAAGGTATGGAATACTCTGCTATTATCGACCATCGATGGACTTCAGTGAATGATGGTAATTATTTAAAGCTCATTTTATGGTATGATAATGAATGGGGATACAGCTGTAGAATAGTTAATCTGATAAATATTCTATTTGAAAAAGATAGTAATTAGGTTATAAGTTCTTTTGACAGACAACTTATTATAAGTATGCCTTAATAGATAAATTCGGATTTTTTATATTATCATTCTCGATAAATAATTTAATCCAAAGCTCTAAATTTGTAAAAAACAGCAGCTGCCTATATGCATTATCCTGAGTGACTCTGGATTTATCCTCTAAGGTTTGTCTAGCCTTAATAGCCTCTATTAATTTTTTAATCCGGGGTATTTTATAATAAGATCTTTTCTTAAGAATTCTTTCCGAGAGCAAGCTATTTGCCATGCTAATGAATTCATCCTCAATAAAACTGGTTAAAGGTACAACTAAAGGTAATTTTCTTCTCCTGACTGTCTCTTTGGGAAGTAAAGGCTTTGCTACTTTTTGCAGGATTATTTTTTTCTCCCTGCCATAAAACTTATACTTGGATGGAATAGTCATTGCAAATTCAACAACAGTATGGTCAAGGTAAGGGACCCTGATCTCATTGGAATTTGCCATGCTTGTCTTATCTAGTTTATTGCAATGGAAATAAGGTATCTCTGTTTTTAATTCGTAAAATAAGGTCTTATTGAGCTGGCTCCCGTCATTTTTTGTGTTTCTTATTAATGGGCCAAAAGTATTATGTACATTTATATTGTCAGGTAATCTTAAGGTCTCTTCAGTAAAAAACTCCTCCTTGTCCTTATTAAAAACTCCAGAAGCAACATATTCTATTTTTTCCTTAAGGGGCATATTTATTTTTCTTTTTAATGATTCATAATAAGAGGTATCTTCTACAAAAGATTTTTCTGGAAGTTTTGTATATGCATCATACCTGTTATATCCGGCAAAAAGTTCATCTCCGCCTTCTCCTGACAAGCTAACAGTAAGGTATTCTCTTATTTTATTGGATAAGTAATAAAATGGTATCATACCAGGCCGTGATGTAGGGATTTCCATATGCCAAAGAACTTTTAGCATAGCCTTTATATAATCCTTATAATCTAAATGAATCTCCCTGTGGTCTGTTCCACAATGGTCTGCTACGAGTTTAGCAGCAGCAAATTCTGCATCAGGTATGTCAAAACCTACAGCAAAAGTTTTGATAGGCTCCTCTTTGATTTTGCTTGCAATTGCAACTAGAACACTAGAATCAATTCCTCCTGACAATAAAACACCAAGGGGTACATCTGCTATTAATCTTCCCTTTACTGATGCAAAAAGCAGTTCTGTAAGTTTTTTGACATAAAAATCTTCTGACTTATTTGTTTCCTTAACATGCAAATCCCAATATGTATTAGTAATTAACTTATTATCCTTCAATACAAGAAAATGACCGGGTTTAAGTTCTACAATATCTTCAAGCATAGTTTCCCCATTTATCGGATATGCATAATAAATAAGCTGTTTTAAACAGTTCTCATTTATAGTTCTTTTAACATCTTTACATTGCAGAATTGCTTTGATTTCAGAAGCAAAAAGAAACTTAGAATCTTTAAAATAGTAGTGTAATGGTTTTATCCCAATTCTGTCACGGGCAATAAACAATTCCTTTTTGGTAGAATTCCAAATGGCAAACGCAAACATACCGTTGAATAATCCTAGACATTTTGGACCATATTGTTCATAGGCATACAAAACAACTTCTGTGTCAGTGTTAGAAACAAAATTATATCCCTTTTTTTCAAGTTCTGCCTTGATTTCCTTGAAATTGTAGATTTCTCCATTATAGACTATAACAAGATTTCCTCCCTGATTAACCATAGGTTGTTTTCCTTTAATAGAAAGGTCAATAATACTCAATCTCTTATGACCCAGTGAAATATTTTTATCTATATAAATTCCATCTGAATCAGGACCTCTATGGCTAAGAACATCTGCCATCTCTTTGACAAGTTTTCTATCTTCAAAATTAAATCCGCATATTCCGCACATACTTAAAGAACAGTAGTTGATATTGCTTTATAAAATTTGCTTAATATAAAATACAATATTTTAATACTCTAGAGGCTTTAATGATACCTCCCTTTAATTGCCCCACAGTTCCATATGATGGTCATTAGCATTACAACATCTAATGCTCCTAAAACCCAAAAGTAAAATGCATAATTCCAGCCAAAGTTGTCAATTAACCACCCTGAACCAACACCAGTTATTGCTGCTCCTACATACCTCCATCCATCAATAAAGCCTAATGGAAAAGCCATTATCATGCCGTATTCAAAGTCATGGCAACATTACATAATCCGAGTTGGAATAGCAGGAATGGTAGGAAGAGGATTAAGAAGAATATCTATGCAGGAATTAATCAATAAATATTCAGGAGTCTATGGTTTCTCTCCATTAACAAAATTATATCATAAAGTAGAAGTAAAAAAATTTTTGAGAAATTCAAAGAAGTTAAAATAACATACTCCCAAAATAAATCCGATTAAAGTCGGGGTATTCTGGATAAACTTTTATAAAACATTATTGTTATAAAAACAATTTTTAGCAAAGAAAGTATAGGCGGGATAATTGGGTAATAAAAGCCATAAAATAGTTATGTAGATTCTTCTTCAATATAACCTGCCTTAATTAGCAATTTTCTGGATTTTTCGCTCAAATCTTCCACTTTAGCATCCCCTTCTCCACTTTGAGGCTTTAAATAATCTAATATTCTCTTTTTCATTTCTTCAGCTTTTTCTTTCTCCTTATCTATTAGGTTGTTCTTCTCTTTAGGATCTTCTCTTAAGTTATAAAGCTCAAAGATATCTTTTCCTGGATGGGGGATGTAGATTATTTTCCATTCATCTACTATCATTGCTCTCCATTTACCCTTAATCCCTTTAAAGTATACCCTCTTGTTTCCTTTAAAATAATTTTCAACACTTTCTGCAAATGCAAAGTCTCTGACTTTGTCTGTCTTGCCCTTAATCAAAGGGATCAGGCTAACAGCATCAATATTATCAAGTAATGGTATGTTAAGGAGTTCCAGTACTGTAGGCATTATATCCAAAGTTTGCACTAGACTTGTAATTTTTTTGTTTTTTGGAATTTTTTTTGCATTTTTAAACACCAAAGGTACCTTTATGGCTGTGTTGTATAGGTGCTCCCCATGTTGAAAGTAATAATCATGTTCTCCAAAATTCTCTCCATGGTCTGCTGTCAGGATTATCAAAGTATCTTCCGACAGACCATTGGTTTCCAGAAATTTTTGCAATTTTCCTACTTGCATGTCAACATATCTTAAACCACCATCATAATGGGCTATAGCATGTCTTATTTCTTCTTCGGATAGTTTTTTGTGCCCAAAAATTAATTCCCCCCTGCCTATTTTTCCTTCTGCCAAAGTAGCGAAATCATGTTTTCCTTTGTAATCAGGGTCAAATATGTTTTCGTAAGGCTCCGGAGCGAGGTATGGCCAGTGCAAATCGTTGGTATGTATCATAAAGAAGAATTTTTTATCAGAATGTTTTTTTATCCAGCTTATCATTGTATTGAATTGCTGTTCAGCCATCCCCAAGTATGTGCCAGGATGAAATATTTTATAGCACATCCTTCTTAATTTATTCTTTATTTTTGATGGTAGTTGATCACAAAAATCAAAATTTTTTTCTGTGCCATCATCTGGCGGCCTTCCGGAGCGTGTATATGCAGTACTATAATCATGGCTTTTTAATATCCCTTGTAAAGTTGATATCGAAGGTTTTAATTGGTTATGAAACAACATCCTCACACCATGTGAGTGAGGGTACATTCCCGTAAGTATTGACGCAAATGTCGGTTCGCTGTTCGGCAGTACAGTGAAAGCATTAGAAAAGCTAGTGCCTTCTGTTATCAGTTTATCTATGTTAGGGCTTGTATTCCTGCCATATCCATTTACGCTTAGATGGTCTGAACGCAAAGCATCAACCACAATCAACACTATATTCATTTTTATTTAGAAAACGGCAAATTATTTAAATACCTTACGGGTTTTCCTCTACAAGGAGCAAAGTAGTAAACATCGCATTATATTCTTCAAAATGGAATTAAAAAACCAAAAAATCCTTTTGATTGGTGGTTCAGGATTTATTGGACTACATTTAGCTAAAAAACTATCTGAATTTGATAATTATATGGCCATATTCTCTAAAGATGCAGCTAAGGCAAAAAAATTGGATTTTGCAGACAAAATCAGGTTTATTGAAGGAGACATAACAGATTACAAGGCTATTGAGGAAAGCATAAAAGATAAAGATGTGATTATCAATCTTACTGCTATTGTTCAGGACAGTAATGTTTTTGATCCTTATCTTGATCTGGAAGTCAATTGTAAAGGTCAACTTAACATCCTGGAAGCCAGAAAGAAAGTAAATCCTAGCTCAAAATATATCTTTATCGGCACTAGATCCCAATTTGGAAAAGTAAAAGAAGAAGACTTGCCTGTTTCAGAAGAATATTGCCAAAAACCAATTTCACTTTATGGCATAAACAAAACAAGCTGCTGAAAATTACTGCAAACTGTATGAAAGGACATTTAATTCAAAAAAAGGATAATAAAATGAACATCTTAATAACAGGCGGAGCAGGCTTTATGGGAAGCCATTTAGTAGATAAACTTTCAAAGAATAGGGACAATAAAATAACAATTTTTGATAATTTCTATAATGGAAGGAAGGAAAATATTGAAAGGCATTTGAAAAACAAGAGTATAGAATTGATTGAAGGGGATATAAGAAATGATAAGGACATAGAAAAGATTGGTAAAGTAGATATTATTTATCATCTTGCTGCTCAGTCAAATGTTATGAGTTCTTTTTTTGATCCTGACTATGCTCTAAGCACCAATATAAAAGGAACCTATAAAATACTAAGATTTGCATCAGAAAGCAAGGGAAAAAAGTTTATTTTTCTTTCTTCAAGAGAGGTTTATGGGAATCCAGACTATGTCCCTGTAGATGAAAAACACCCATTAAAGCCAGTTAATATTTATGGAATAACAAAAATGACTGGGGAGATGCTATGTAATTTTTTCAAACAAAATCATGGCTTAAAAGTTTCAATATTAAGAGTTGCAAATGTTTATGGCAGCCGTGACAAAAACAGGGTTATACCAATTTTTTTAAATAATATTAAAAACAAGGAGGATTTAATATTGTTTGGTGGAAAACAAGTTCTTGATTTTGTTTGGATAGACGATGTAATCAACTCAATTTTGCAGGTATCCGGAACCAATAAGTTTATCGGAGAAACTGTAAACATTGGCACAGGAGTAGGGATAACTATAGAAAACTTGGCAAAAAAATTGATTAAAATGACAAATTCAAAATCGAAGATAATAAAGAAAAAACATAGAAAAATGGAAGTAAAAGCTTTCATAGCAAAAAGTACAAAATTTAGAATTAATCCTTTGAAATTGGATAGTGGGTTAAAAAAAATGATAGAAGAGAGCTTATGATGAAAAGAAAAATAAGGTTATTAGTTATTACTCACTCATACCCGACAAAATATAATCCTATTGCAACTACATTCATTTCAAACCAGGTAGAAGGGTTAAAGAAATATTGCCAGATAAAGGTTTTATTCCCTTATTTATATTCCCCAAAAATAAGATTATTTAATCCATATTACAAATATTCGCGAATGCCGGAAATAGAGAAGGTTAACAATATTGCTGTTTATCACCCAAAATATTTTATGTTTCCAAGGATACTATTTGTTCCGAAATTTTTGAATTTTTTTTTGTTCATTGAAAGCATGTTTTCTTATTTAGCGTCAAAAAAACTTGCAGATACAATAGTAGAAGAATGGAACCCGGATATTATCTATATACATGGCCTGCTTGCTGATGGACTAATTGGATTGAGGTTAAAAAGAAAATACAACAAACCACTATTAGTAAATGTCTGGGGTGAAGATGTAACTAAGTTTTCTAAAGAAATGTTTTCAAAAAGTTTGGCAAAATTGACTTTAAAAAATTCAGATGCTATTATAAGCCAAAGCAGTTTTCTAAAAAATGAAATAAACAGGGTAGGACTAACAAAGAAAAAGTTCTTTATAATTACTACAGGAGCCTTGTTAAGTAATTTTAAAGCAAAGAACAAATTCAAGTCAAGAGAAATTCTGAATTTGCCAAAAAACAAGAAGATAATTCTTTTTGTTGGTCATTTGATACCGAGAAAAGGTGTCAAATATCTTATTAGGGCAATAAAACTGCTTTTGAAAAGAGATAAGAATGTGTTATGTTGTATTATAGGTAAAGGAAACACGGAAAATAGTTTAAAAAAATTAACAGTAGAACTTAATCTGGAGAACTATGTAAAATTTTTAGGAGAAAAAAACAGCAAAGAAGTTGCAAAATATATGAATGCATGCGATATATTTGTATTGCCTAGCCTAAATGAAGGTTTGCCCGTTGTTCTATGCGAGGCGTTAGCATGCGGAAAGCCCGTAGTAGCAACAAAAGTTGCAGGAACGCCAGAGCTGGTAAATAAGGATGTTGGCTACCTAGTAAGGCCAAAAGATGCAAATGATTTAGCAGAAAAAATATTATTAGCCTTGAACAAAAAATGGAATAAAGAAAAATTATTAAAAAGAGCTCGAGAATTTAGTGTAACAAACTCTGTAAAAAAATTAATGGGAGTCTATGAAAGCTTTTTAAAAGGAGCAGCAACTAGAAATTTATTATAAACTAAGAGAATAATAGAAAATATTACCAAATATGTTTTGAATGGTTAAGCGCAAATTAAAAGTCATTGTTGTTATGCCTGCATATAATGCAGAAAAAACAGTTGAAGATACTTATAGAGATATTCCAAAAGAATATATTGATGAAGTAATTCTTGTAGATGACTGCAGTAAAGACAACACAGTGGAAATAGCTAAAAAGCTAGGTTTAAAGGTAATTGTACACGAAAAAAATAAAGGATATGGAGCGAATCAAAAGACTTGTTATATTAAGGCATTGAAAGATAAAGCAGACATTATAGTTCTATTACATCCTGATTACCAGTACGATCCTAAGAAAATACCAGAACTCATAAAACCTATTCAGGAGGACAAAGCAGATGTTGTTTATGGTTCTAGAATGTTAGTTAGAGGCATGGCAAAGAAAGGGGAAATGCCATGGTGGAAAAGGCTTGGAAATAGGGCATTAACTCTATACTTCAAGCTTTTTCTAAAAATAAAGATAACAGATGCTGCTACCGGATACATAGCTTATTCAAGAAATGTATTGGAAACAATACCATTTACGAGGAACTCTAATGGTATGACTTTTGATGAAGGGGCAATGATTCAGGTAGTGTCAAAAAATTTTAGGATTACGGAGATCCCAATTCCAACAAAATACGAAGATGCTTCATCCTCCACATCCTTTCCTACCTGTGTAAAATATGGTTTAAATTTGTTCTGGAAGATTATTAGATATAAATTGCATAAGCATAGAATAATAAAATATTATTTATTGAGATAAATTACTTTCTAAAAATGTGATTTATCGAGCATTTTTCCTTTTACAGATAAGGATAAATTGATAGCCAAAAAGTTTTTTCCACAAAATTGTTATTAAATAGTTCATTACATGGACAAAGTGTAAAGCATTTCCTTCAGAAAAGAAAGAAGAGATTAAAGGCAATGGTATGGGTGTAATAAATACTTTATTTACCTTAAAATTTGCCTCATAAGCAAGTTTCTTAAATGTTTTTAACGTATAAAGATGAATATGTGTTTTATCAAGTATTCCTCTGTCGATATATTCAAAACGTCCAAAAAGCATGTTTAAGCGAATCCATATATTAGCGACATTGCCAGTAGACATGATGATAAGACCATTTTTAGCAAGAAATTTTTTAAAATGATTTATAACATATAACGGATTTTTCAAATGCTCTAGAACATCAGCCATAATTATGATTTCAAAAAATTCTTTTCTATAAGAAGGTATGTTATCATCCAAGTCGCAGATTTTTATATTTTTATAATAAGGCTTAGCAATTGCCGCATCCTTCTTAGTAATCTCTATTCCATAAAAGTCTAAGTTTGTACCACGCATACTTCTAGCAGCAAATCCTTTTGAACAACCTATATCCAATACCTTAGAGTGGGGTGGCACATCAAGTGACTTTATTATATGACCTATCTGCATATGGCTGCTGTACTTATCTTCTTTAAATGTGTAGAGTGTCATTAAGAGATATGAGTTCAAGATCCATATAAAAAAATTTTGATTATTTACCTGCCATAGAATCCCTTAACACAATTTATCACTTTATCAATCTCTTCGTTTTTTAAATCTGGAAACATTGGCAAAG
>DAOVKD010000166.1 GCA_030631975.1 Candidatus Woesearchaeota archaeon | reverse complement strand
TTGTTTTTGAATTAAGAAAGAAATTATATATGTAATTTTCATCCTTATTGCTGAATTTTGCCAGGCCTTCTGCAATTTTTCTATGGTTAACAGGGACTATTACATTGCCCAGGTCGCATAATATTGTTTTTATCATGAGGTTTAGCTCTTGTCCTTCTATTTAAAAAGATTTTTAAATGAGGTAAGAACCATTGTAAATATGAGTAATGCAAAAACAGAGCAGGCATATAACGCGTTAATTGCTGGAATAAAGGATTATTTCAAGAAAAATAATTTTAAAAAGGCAGTTATTGGGCTGAGCGGGGGCTTGGATTCTGCATTGAGCGCAAAGCTTGTTGCGGATGCAATTGGGAAAGAGAATCTTAAGGCTTTGATTATGCCTGTGAAGGGCTTAAGCTCTGAAGAGACTATAAAGGGTGCTGTTGAATTCTGCACATTAAATGGCACAAATTATTCTTTGGTGTATATTAATAATTTTATTAAGGAGTTTGAGAAAGTTGAGTGGGAGCAGAGTAAGACTGCGAAAATGAATCTCATTGCAAGAGTAAGAGCTGTTATTCTTTACAATTACGCCAATACCCATAATGCTTTGGTTATTGGAACTTCTAACAGGACAGAAATATTGCTTGGGTATTTTACAAAGTATGGTGATGGCGCTGCGGATGTTGAAGTTATCGGGGATTTGCTCAAGACAGAAGAAAAAGAGCTTGCAAAGTTTTTAGGGATACCTAAAAAGATAATAAATAAGGTTCCTACAGCAGAGCTTTATCACGGACAGACTGATGAAAAAGAGCTAGGAGTGGATTATGATAAACTGGATACAATATTAAAACTTTACATTGAAGAAAAAAGTTCTATTGAAAAAATAATTGATAAAGGATTTGACAAAAAAATTGTGGAGAATATTGCCAAGAGAATAAAATTGAATGAACATAAAAGAAGAATGCCGGCAGTACTAAAGATTTCTTAAAAGTCATTTCGCGGCTTGAAGAATTAGGGAAACTAATAAACTTAAAGATTTATTATTATTGGAATAATTTTGTCAAAAGGGTTTAAATAAGAAATCTCAGCCAAAAATGTTTAGGTGAATAAAACTAGCATACACATACCCCGGACAAAAAATAGTAACTGCACAAATTGGACGTCAGGCTCATCCCGATGTTTTAGCAAATCTTATAGCCCAATGCATAGTGGGGGAAACATTATCTTTTGACCGCGATGCGAGAACTGACATAAATGTCGCAGTCGGTAATGAAATTTATGTTAATGGACAAATAAAATCTGTGAACTTTCCAAAAACTAATAGGTTAACAGAAATTGTTAAGAGTGCAGTTAAAGGGACAGGCTATAATGATGAATGGTGTTATGATATAGATAATATAAAAATTTCTTTTGGTATAAATAAACAATCATCTAATGTAGATACAGTCGTAAGCAATGGGCGGGCAGGAGATACTATAACAAAAGTAGGTTTTGCAACAAATGAAACTCCTGAATACCTGCCATTACCGCATGTTCTTGCAAGAAAAATAGCGCAAAAACTTGATCAGACTTTTTTAGATGGGGATGTAGATGGTCTTGGTCCTGATGGGAAATTAAATCTGGCAGTAGCTTATGAAAATGGTAAACCTGAATATGTATCCAGCGTAGTAGTTGCGGCACAGCATCGTGATGGGATAGATTTAGAAAAATTTAGAGGGGAGATAATGGGAATAATAATTCCTGAAATTAGACATTGGTACGATAAATCCTTAACAAGGGTTGTTATCAATGGATCTGGATTATTTGTTTATGGAGGACCGATTATTGATACAGGGGTTAAGGGCAAAAAAGATGCAGATCATACTTATGGTAATTTAATCGGACATACTGGCGGGAGTGCTTATGGAAAAGATCCCAGCAAAGTTGATTTTCATGGTTTGGTAACTGCCAGATGGATTGCAAAAAGTTTAGTTGCCTCTGGTATGGCTGATGCTGCTAAAGTCGAACTGACTTATTTGATAGGCGATGAAATGCAGTTGGAAATATCAGTTAATACTTTTGGCACAAGCGATATTCCTGAATCAAGACTTGTAGAAATTATAGAACAAAATTTCCCACTAAAACCAAAAGAAGTTGTTGACTCATTAGGTTTAAGGGATAATCCTGAATTGTTCCCCTTAACAGCAGGATATTTCTTTGGTGATAAACGTTTTCCTTGGGAAACTGTCAAAGAATTGAGATAAGCTGATAATTCCTGTTAAGTACAGTTCCCAAGTATACTCTTAACATAAAGGGCTGTGCCAGAGCAAACTTTAGGCAAAATGGTGCATCTTACTTGCTTTGTTAAAAAACATTTGGTGAAGATACACAGCATTTTAATTTCAGATAAAACATGATTCTTCCCACCCGCCTCCCCTAAATTAGGCACAGCCCTTACTGTATACTTAACAAGTTTACTTTACAACTCCTAAAAATTTATAAACAGTATCAAATCTTTTTCTCCTATGAAACGCGGTTTATTCATCGGAAGGTTTCAGCCATTTCATCTTGGGCATTTGCAGGATATAAAGAATGCTTTGAAAGAGGTTGATGAGCTTGTTATAGGGGTTGGCAGCGGCAATGAAAAGCATACAAAGTACAATCCCTTTAGTATTGGGGAAAGAATAGAGATGATTGATTTGGCTCTGCCGGCTAATGATATAAGCGCGTATACTGTTTTCCCAATACCGGACGTGGGTAATGATGAAAAATGG
>DAOVKD010000027.1 GCA_030631975.1 Candidatus Woesearchaeota archaeon | reverse complement strand
GGCATTATATCTATGATCTTGTATATATGTTGCTCCTTTAGCCTGGAAATGTTAAGCTTGTTTATTTTGTCAAAGAGAGCATCTGTATTCTTAGATGAGGATATATGCTCTAAATGTTCTTCTGTCTTAACAGCCCTGAAATTCAATTCTTTATCCCTCTGCTTTATCTTAGACAATTCCTCTTTCAGTTGATATGCGCTAATAGGATTTTCCGATATTATTTCTGATGCCATTTTAATCACTCCCTGATTTAAGATGTACTGGGTGTATTATAAGCAGTTTTTCTTTCCCTTTATCATTTACAGCAACTTCATAACACTTCCCCCTTGAGCCGCGGACAATACCCGTTTTACCTACAAATTTGGTATGATAATCCCCCTTATGCAAGGAAGGCTCAATACTTAAATGAACTCTTTGGCCTGCTTTAAAAGACTGCATAAACCTGCTTACACTTACTTTTCCTTTTTCCCTTCTTTCTTTCTTTAGCTTGTGTCTGCTTTTTCTCTTTAAGCCTCCAATTCTTTTTCCCATGGAAAATTGAATTCCATCCACATTTAAAAATGTTTCGTTGCAACGTATTGTGATAATTTGTTGCTCTATTAGCGCGTTGCATTTACCTTGCAATAGGGTGTTGGACAGAATTAATCTGCCAAGCTGGTATAAGCTGCGCCATAACCCTATAAGAAATTTATTCAGCTTTCACACATTCCCTATTCTTACAAACTTCCCCTTCATCACAACCGCACAACTCGCAATAATCCACTAGAGTTCCATAAAGGCAGAATTTTGGTTTTATTAAGCTGGAGCATTCGCCATTAAGGCTTCCATCTGCGCAAGTTCTAGGGTCGTTTTCAATGATTTTGACATCAAAAAAAGAATCTCCTTCTTGCTGCACTTCTTTAACTGCAAAACCTGTTGCTGTTGGCTCTCCTGTAAACAGGCCTATAATAGTAACAAACATCAGCAGGAGAAGCAATATTCCATAATAATTTGCGTTTGGATTTGCCATATTGCATACATAATAAAGGGAGTTTAAATAAGTTTTGTTTAAATCGGCTTCATCCCAAAAATTCTTTTTAGGGTTGTGCCAAAGCAGACTTTAGCCAAAATGCTGCATCTCGATATTATTTTGTATGTATCATTGGGTTATGGTACACAGCATTTTAATAAATATCCTTACTGGATTTTTCCCACCCGCCTCCCCTAAAAAAGGCACAACCATATTTTTTGGATGAAGCCGTTTAAATTAAGAGGGTTGGCTTATTTCTTCCCCAAAATCTTTATCCCGTTCATGTAAGGAACTAATGCAGCGGGCACTTTAACAGTGCCATCTTTCTGCTGGCAATTTTCCAAAATTCCCCTTAAGGTTCTTGAGGTTGCTATTGCAGTGCTGTTTAATGTGTGCACATATTCTTTTTCGCTGCCTTTAACATATTTTATGTTAAGCCTTGTTGCCTGGTAGGATGTGCAGTTTGAGCAGGAAACAACTTCCTTGTATGCTTTTTCCCTTGGCATGTAAACATCTAAATCATATTTCTTTGCAGCTACAGTTCCAATGTCTCCTGTACAGATATTAACAACCCTGTAAGGAAGCTTTAATTTTTTATAGAGTTCCTCTGCATTTTTTATTAATTCCTCATGGAATTTCCAAGAATCTTCTGGCTTGCAGAAAATAAACTGCTCAACCTTATTGAATTGGTGCACTCTGAACAATCCTTTTTCATCTAAGCCATGACTTCCAATTTCCTTTCTAAAGCATGGGCTTACACCAACAAATTTTTTAGGCAGCTCAGACTCATTAAATATGCGGTTAGAACATAATGCTCCAATTGCATGCTCTGACGTAGCAATTAAGTATAAATCTTCATTGTCAATCTTGTACATCATTGTTTCAAAATCACCTAAATCAGTAACGCCTTCATACGGTTTTCTTCTTAGCATTAATGGGGGTTCTGTTAAAGTATAGCCTTTTTTTATTAAATAGTCAATTGCAAATCTCTGCAAAGATATGTCCATCAGAGCTAAACCGTTAAACAGGTAGTAAAAACCTCTTCCAGAAACTTTTGCAGCAGAATCAAAATCTCCTAAATTTAAGCTCCCAATTATTTCTCCATGGGGCTTTAATTCAAAATTATATTTTTTTATTTCTCCAACTTTTCTTAAAACCTTATTTTCAGTTTCATCTTTCCCTTTTGGCACAGATTCATGCAATACATTAGGAATCCGCATTAAATAATATTTGATTTCATTCCTTAGTTTTTCTACTTCTCCAGTAAGCTTGTTTACCTTTTCCGGCAGTTCTTTTGCTTCCTTTATTTTTTCCTTGACGTCCTTGCCCTGTTTTTTTAATTGGTTTATTTCATCTGTGAGCAGGTTTCTTTTATGCCTTAACTCCTGTTCTTTTTTTAATAAATCCAAATATTGCTCATGCTTTTTAATAACTATATCTATCCATTTTAGTTTCTCTAAATCATTTCTTTTTTTCAGGTCTTTTTTTACAATATCCTGGTTTTCCCTGATGAATTTTATTGTCAGCATATTGACTAAATGTTTTTGGGAGTATATAAAAATGTTTCTGATATTAGAATTAGAAATTTAACCCCTAACAGCATAATAAACCCTTCTGTTATTTTTTCCTTTGTTTTCAACTTTAAGGATTTCAATTTTGCCAATTTCTTTTATGCTCTTAACATGGCAGCCGCCATCTGCCTGCCTGTCAATGCCTTCAATTTCAACGATCCTTAACGTTTCAACATCAGGAGGCATTTTGTCTGCAAGTTTCACCATATCTGGAATTTTCAATGCTTCTTCTCTGTTCATATAGCTTATCTTTATAGGAGCATCTTTTTGTATTAGCTCATTTGCAATTTTGCAGTATTCACCTATCACAGCCCTATCAAAATTTTCCAGGCTGAAGTCCATCCTGGATTTATCAGGCTCTATTTTTCCTCCAGTAATTAATGCATTCGACTTATTATGAAATATTGCTGCAAGTAAGTGCGCCGCTGTATGCATCCTCATTAGCTTGTATCTTCTTTCCCAGTCTATTTTTCCAATAATCTTATCATTTTGCTTTAAACCATGCTTAGAGACTTCATGACTGATTTGGTTATCAAATTTTCCAGCATAAACAACAGGAAATTCTTCATTATCTCTTACAAAAACTCCGGTATCATAAGCAACACCCCCGCTTAGAGGATAAAAAGCAGTCTGGTTTAATACAACATATTTATCATCTTTAATACTTTCAACAACAGCTTCAAATTCTTTAAGATAGCAATTATCCATATAAAGAGGTTTTTCCATAAGACCGCCGCCTAAATATAATTATTATTTTTTATTATGAGCTCCTCCCGCAACCACGCAACCTAAAGGTCGGGGTATCTTTTGGGAGGTGTTCGGCCAGAAAAGGCTGCATCCACAGCCTAAAGGGTTATAGTATTGCCTTAGTACTGCCTTTTCTGAGTATAACTTATTTTTATTGCTATTTCTTTTTTAATATTTTCTTTAAAATATGTTCTTTTCCCTTCCAGTCCAATGCCTCTTTTAAGACTTCTTCTATTGTGTCCACTGGCGTGATCTTAACTTTACTTAATTTTTGTTCTGGAACTATTATGTCTTTGAAGTTTGATTTTGGCACTATTACAGTTTTAATTCCTGCTTCTATTGCCGCCTCTACTTTGGAGGTTACACCTCCTATTGGCAGGACTTCTCCTCTTACGGATAATGAGCCAGTCATTGCAGTATCCTGCTTGACAGGAACTTCCTTGAATGCTGATATGATGGCTGTTGCAACTGCTATGCTTGCGGAATCACCTTCAACACCTTCATGTGTCTGCAGAAATTGAACGTATAAATCATAAGTTTCCTTTATGTCAGTGCCAAAGTATTTTTTAATTATTGCAGAAACATTTTTTATTGCTTCTTTCGCTATATCGCCTAATTTACCTGTTGCTATTATCTCAGATTCTTTGCCGCCAGGAGTTACTTCTGCTTCTATTGGCAGAATGATGCCAGAATAAGGCGGGGTAACACCAATAACCGCCAAACCATTTACTCTGCCTATGCGTTTCCCTGTTGTTACAATAACATCATATTCTTTTTTCTGCTCAATATATTTGTCAGCAATTTGCTGCTCTAGAGTTCTTGCCAGGTTCTTTGCGCTTTTTACATGCTCTTCTGTAACTAAAGCTGCTTTCTGCTCACTGGCTAAGTCACCAGCTGCTCTTATTAAGCCGCCTAAGTCTCTTAAACGCAAAGTAAGATGACCTTTTCTGTTTGCCCTTCTTCTTGCTTCTTCTATAATCTCATCAACTGCATCCTTGCTAAAATGGGGTATTCTCCCATCCTTAATAATTTCCTGGGCTGTAAAAACTACAATCTTGTTTCTGTTTTCTTCTGTATCAGGGAATGTGTCTTTCATATAGACTTCATAACCATAGCCTCTTATTCTGCTTCTTAAGGCTGGATGCATGTGCTTTACTGTCTCATAATTGCCTGCTGCTACAAGGACAAAGTCGCATGGAACTGGTTCTGTTCTCACCATTGCTCCTGCTGATCTTTCGCTTTGGCCTGTAATAGAAAATTTCTTTTCCTGCATTGCTGATAACAGTTCTTGCTGAGTTGCTGGATTTAGAGTAGCAATCTCATCTACGAATAAAACTCCTAAATGTGCTTTATGTATCATCCCGCCAACAACACGCTCATGCGCAGGCGTCCCCAAGCCTCCAGTTTGGAACGGGTCATGAAGCACATCTCCCAGCAAAGCACCTGCATGCGCTCCAGTTGCATCATAGAAAGGCGCTTGCTTTTTCTTGAAATTATCAACAATAACCTTTGGTGTTTTTACCCTGTTGTCCATTCTTTTTCCCAAGTTGAGGAAAATAACAAATGCCGCTAAAAATATCATTCCTCCAAGGAAGAAAGCTGCGAACATTATATCTGATTTGTAATAAGAACGAACCCACCATGGAGCAAACATTGCTATCAAGACAAGAATAAACATGATTAGGTTCTGGTTTTTGAACATATTCATACCCTGAACTCTGGCTCT
Organism: Candidatus Woesearchaeota archaeon; assembly: GCA_030631975.1. Lineage (GTDB taxonomy): Archaea > Nanobdellota > Nanobdellia > Woesearchaeales > GW2011-AR4 > JACPJP01. The sequence continues at coordinate 2,039 of DAOVKD010000027.1, read as the reverse complement.
TGCGACCATGTTTCTGCCCTGACCAGCAGGAAGTGTCCTTATCATAGGCGCATTTTCATCATTAGGGTTTGGAAAAGAAATTATATCCACAAGTTTTTCTTTTGGGAGAAGTTCTGCCAGCGCTAATCCCAGCATGCTTTTTCCAGTTCCAGGCTCTCCTATTAGTAAAACGTTTCTTCTTTGCTGAGCTGATTTTCTTATTATCTCAACTGCCTTATCCTGCCCCAGAATCTGTTCAACAAGGCATTTTGGAATCTTTATGTCTGCAGTTGATTTGTAGTTCTCTGGTATTTTGGCTGCAGTAACTGCAGCAGTTACAGTTGATTTCACTTCTTCAGGTTTTTTGGGCATAGTCTTACGTAGTATTTGTTATTTTAAAAATGTTTTGTTGTATTAGTATAAGACAAAAGAAACGCATAGATACTAGTACTCCTTTTATCCATTTATGTTAACCATAAAAGAACGAGAATTGATTCTGCAAGGGAATCATAAAGGAAAAACTCAGCAAGAAATTGCTAAGTTATTGGGCTGTCACCAGTCGTCAGTCAGCAGACTACTTGAGAAGCATAAACGTAAAGGTATAGTGGCTAATCTCCTAAGGAACGGAAGACCTACAAAACTTACTAAAGCAGTATTAGCAGAAATAAGATTACTGGAATGGTAAAGAAAGCCAACAAAAGCTTTTGCGCTGTAAGCACAAAGCAGGTAGCTGAGGTTATTGGGCAGGAAGTAGGCAAGGCTTATTCTCACCGCCATGTAGAACGCCTTTTACACAAAATGGATTTTTCCTTGGTTACTCCTAGACCCAAGCATATTCGCCATGAGCAAAAGGAAGTCGATACTTTCCGTGAAGAGTTTAAAAAAAACTTCAGGGAGAACTATTTTCAGATAAAATTAAATATCTCTTCTTTTTTAATATGTATAATATGCAGTTTTTAATGTTTGATATAGGGTTTCTAGAGATAATATTAATTATTGTTGGAGTTTTAGTAATCTCTGCAATATTCTTTCGCAGGTATTTTTCTGCATTGATTTACGATTATGTGATAGATGGTGGTCTGTCGTTTGCTGATAATTTTTTATTTGGGCTTGGATTGATTGGGTTAGATATTGGTGACTGGATTGCAGCTTTTTTAATCTTTAAGAAAGAAAGAAAGATTACAGGTGGCGCTATTGCAGGCTTTGCTGCATGGGAAGCTGCAAATTTTCTTCCAATAAGCTTAATACCTGTTGTCGGTGAAGCAGTGGAAGTATTTTTTAATTTATTTCCGGCTGTGTTTATTAGCAGGTTGTTGTTCAATAAATACAGCTCAGCTGAGAAAAAGGAGTATAAACTTGAGGAAGAAGTATCAATTGCTGAACAACTGGGAATAGGAGTTTCTAAAGAAAAAAAGGTCTTGAAAAAAGTTAAAAAGCTGATTGGGAGGGCAGACCCTGTCGACGCTTTGAAAGAATCAAAAAAACCAGTTGAAGAGGTTTCTTCCAAACTTGGAGATTATACCAACAACTTAATTTCGGACACTAATCATATTCTCCAGTATATTGTCAAACAAAATATTAAAGCTCCCCATGAAATGATAAATATATTGCAGCAGGGTATAAATGAAGCCGGACAGTTATTGCAACAAGCAGCAGATGCTGAAGAAAACAAAGATTTTGAGACTGCAATAAATTCAGCCATTAACGCTAAAAATATAATAATTTCTGCTGCCCAGCAGTTCGATAATGCATTTCAGCAGTACCAAAGCCAGTTGTAACTAAATCCCTCAATAATTCACTAAAATCTCCACATCCTTGCCGAAAAAGTTCTTTAAATCTTCGAATATCGGTTCCTTGATGAAAACTTTTGAGGGTATCTCAACCTTTGACAAAGCTTTTTCAAGCTCCTGCAAAGAACTTTTTTTTGTAACTCCTAAACTACCATCCTCTTTTATCTTTGCCTTGCTTATCTCCTTTTCCTCATGATCAATATCATGGATTATAAAAGCTGCATCTCCCAGCAAAATAACCTCGCCATATCTGTTGCCGTGCTTTACTCT
>DAOVKD010000099.1 GCA_030631975.1 Candidatus Woesearchaeota archaeon | reverse complement strand
ATTACTCTCCAAGAGTTGTGCCCTACGCCTATTTTTCCCAGAAACGCAACTTTATGGCCTAAACGTGCAAGCGCAACTGCCGCGTTAGTGCCTCCACCGCCAACTGTCACATTTAATTCTTCTATCAGGATTTTTGATCCCAATGGGTATGCAATAAAATCTCTTTGCTTTTTCTTAATTAATTTATTGAACTCGGTGCTGGCAAAAGCATCTACAGTAGCAGAACCAACAGTTATTACGTCATACATAGTTTTTTCTTTATTTGCTCGTTTATATAGTTTTTTGTTGTTGATGCAGTATGTATGATTTCATAATGTGTAGAATTTAATATTTTATACGTTTTGGAATTTTACGTCATTTGAAACAAAACCTTAGTTTCATCTGAAACTAAATTCAAATTAGTATGTTGGTATTTAACTTATACTATCCAGAATCTCATGCGCATCAACATTGCTTAAGCTCTCTTTTATTTTTTTCCAGTCTTTGCCGAATTTTGCTGAAAAGAATGCGAGCAGCATATCTTTTTCCTGGCCGGATATTCTTGCGCTTCTGTCAGCTTCTATAAGGCCGTAAGGATAGCCAATGAAAACAGCGTCTTTACAGTTGTTTGCTATTAAACCTATTACGCTGTTTAGGTGTTGTTTTTGCTCTTTATAGAGCTCAAACCTGAAGATGTATTTTGATTTTTCATGTAATTTTACAAAAGACATTTCAGCTTTATGTTCATTGCTTTTTATGTCAACAACTGGATTGTAAAACCATTTGCCTTGTATACTGAATTTATTTAATGCATTTGCTATTGAATTTCCTTTGTCTGTCATTAAGGTTGTTGTTTTGCTCAATCCGCATATGATTATGTTTTTTCCTTTTGCTTTTTCATATAATCTGTCTATGTATTTTCTTTCATTTGTAAAAGCGCACTGCAATGAGCCGTCTAAAACAATAATGTCGTTGTTGTTTAGGTCATTGATGGTGTTTTCTGCTGTTTTTAACTCTGAGAATCTTCTTATTACACTGGCCATGCTTGAGATATTTGCTCTGACAATTCCCTGCCTGATAGTTTCATCCAGTGAACTCAATAATAAATCATTTTCATCCAAATCAATTTTATTTTTTCCATCATTAATGAATTCAGCATTGTAAAATAATTCTCCATCAACATCTTTAGTATGGACAAATGCATAGAAATCCTCTTTCTTTGATTTGATTCTTTTGTTGTTTTGATAAACTGTATAATAAACTCTCATGAGGTTTAATGAGAAGTTTGATGATTTAATTATTTCAGAAGAACCGCCGTCAATAAATGCTATTTTTCTGTTTGATTCCGAGTCTTTTATTTCATGGAAATTGTCTTTGTTGAAATTGAATGGCTTGTAATCTGGATTAGAGAATTGAACATGGGCATCATTAATATTGGAAATATTATTTTTTACCAGGTTTATTATTTGGTTGTATATATCTTGCATTTTAGAATTGTAATAGGTTTTTTATCTTTTGGATTTGCTTTGGACAAATTTTTGTCTGGGCTTTGTTTTTTAACATTGCCTTTTTTGATGAAAAATTCAAATTCTTTCATAGTGAACCCTCCAGAACAATTCCGTTATAAAGGCTGTTTTTGAATTCTTTGCTTACCTTGTTTAGGTCCACCTCATGGATATTTATTGCCCTTTTTAACTTTTTTTCATAATCCCTTAAGTCTAAGCTAGTTTTTTTTGATGTTATGATTGCTATATCTATATCTGATTTTTCTATATCCTCACCTTTTGAAAAAGAGCCGAATAATATTATAGCCTTTGGGTAGTTATAAGCTAATATCAGATGCTTTACAAAACCGCTTTCATACAGCTGTTTCAGGTTGTCTGCCTTTTTGAGGCCAGTCACAAGGGGATTTTCCCTGTTTAGCGCAATTGAGAGCCTTTTGTCTTTTGTAACAGTTATAAGGTCCTCTTTTTTTAATTTTGGAAGGGCTTTTGATATTGCTGGCTGTGAGACATTAAGGGCTAATGCTAAAGCGCGGGCATTAAAGATTTTGCTTGAGTTGATGTAGAGATACCTAAGAATATCCTGCTGAAGTAATGTTAACTTTAGTTTAGATATCTTAACCATAGTTAATAGATATTAACTTAAGTTTATATATTTTTCGGTTTTGAAATGAGGATAAGAAATTATTGGCCGTAGATTTGGCGCATTTTTATGAGAACTATGCTTTATTATGCACAAAAAAGCAAAAACCAGTATCTTTAGATGCTGGATGAAGCTTTTTTGGCATCCTAAAAATCCACTGTCAAAAGAAAACTCAGTCAAACCAGTACCTTTAGGTGCTGATAGGAGTTTTCTGTGGATTTTTATGATATAAAAACTATGTGAATCTGAATATAGATATTCTCTCTAGAACTTCAGTTGATTCTTGTAATCCCAGTTAGATAAGTTTATGCATTCGAACTGACTTTTTTTCTAAGTTCATCGAGAACCTTTGGATCATTCAAAGAAACTATATTCTCTGACTTTGAATATGCAGACAAAACCTGCTTTTCTTCATTCAAAATAAGCTTTACAAGCTCCATGTAGTCTTTTGCGCCTCTTGAGCTCTTTGCATAGGAAAATATGGATTTCCCATAAGCTGGCGCTTCTTTTATCTTTGAGTTTACCCTTATGGGATTGGAAGTTATTTCATAAAACTGGCTCATTATTTTGTCTAAGAAATTTCTGCATGTTTTATTTCTCTTATCAAATAAGGTAGGAATCACTTTTGTTATCTTCAGGTTGTGCTTGAAGTGTGAATTTATCTCTTTAATCACATTGTTCATCTTGAGCAATGCATCATATCCCAAATACTCTGTAGAAACCGGAATAAAAGCTTCCTGCGCATAAAGCAAGGCATTCTGGTTTAACAGCCCCAATGAAGGCGGACAGTCAATTAAAACATAATCATAACCTGTTAAGTTCTTTAATTTTGTCTTAAGAATCTTCTCCTTGTTCGGAAGCTTTGCAATCATAACCTCTGTTTTTGTCAATGACTCTTTGCTTGGGATTATGTCAAGGTTTTTTCCAAGATTCCTGGTGCATTGGCTGATATCCGCATTTTCAGTCAAAATGCTGTAGATATCCTTGTCATTCTCAACATTTAGGGAAGTCGCAATGTTTCCCTGAGCATCAAAGTCGATGAGCAGCACTTTTTTATCATTTCTTGATAACCCTGCGGCAATGTTTATTGCAGTTGTAGTTTTTCCTACACCGCCTTTTTGATTTATAATGCAAATTTTTCTCAAATTTATCACCTTTTTTTTGTTGTTTTGATGTCATTTAAAAATTTATGTATGCCTACGAAGACATTGAAGAGTGGGAGAATTCGTTTATATACATAAATAAATTAACCAAAATCAACTTTAGGAACATTTTCAGTTCCTGGTTGAGATTCAAAAAAAGGCTGTTTTTCATACCCAAACATGTTTGCAATTATTACTGTAGGAATTTTCCTTATTTTTACATTGAAGACCTTAACTCTGTCGTTGTATCTATTCCTGGCAACTGCAACTCTATTTTCCGTGCCTTCAAGTTGTGCTTGTAAGTTCAAAAAATTTTCAGTTGCTTTAAGTTGAGGGTAGTTTTCAACATTTATGTTTAGGCCAGAAAATGTTGAAGCTGCGGAATCAATCTGGTTCATTGCAGCAAGCGTCTCTTGCTGGGTTTTTGCATTTTTTAGGGCTTCTCTTGCAGCAATAGCATTTGACCTTAATGCTGCTATCTCAGTTTGTGTTTCTTTTTCAAATTTAACTGCGCCTTGAACCGATTCAACCAAGTTAGGAATTAGGTCTGCTCTTCTTTGGTATTGTGTTTCAATGTTAGCGAAGCTTTCATCCACTTCTGTGGAAGTTCTGATAAGACCATTATAGGCACCTACGAACCACAGAACTATAATTAATAGAAAAACACCTATTCCTATTAAAACCTTCATACTCTTACTCAATTTTTTGACCATAAGATTTCACGCTTAAAACTCCATTTTATCTACTATATTTATTAACTTTTCTAATAAATTTATCAATTCATTGACTAATATTGT
>DAOVKD010000106.1 GCA_030631975.1 Candidatus Woesearchaeota archaeon | reverse complement strand
GCAGATGTCTGCAATGAAAAAAATGGGGTCATTAAAAAAGATTGTTGAGATGATGCCTGGTTTTTCATCCTTGCAGTTGCCAAAAGAGATGCTTGATGTGCAGGAAGGCAAGCTGGAAAAATGGAAAATTGCAATGAGCAGTTTTACTAAAGAAGAGTTAGAGGACCCAGAGGTAATAGATACGAGCAGACTAAAACGAATATCCCAAGGTTCAGGTGTATCTGTACAAGATATTAGAGATTTAATCAAGCAATATAGACAGAGTAAGAAGGTAGTTAAAATGTTTAAGGGAAATAAAGGAGATATTAGTAAAATCATGAAAAAATTCGGTGGTAAATTTCCAACTAGGATTTAGACACTAAATTATTAGCTAAAGACCATAGATCTCTAGATTTTCTAATTGATTTTTCTTTACCTATACGTACAACTTTAACCTCTTTTTCTAATAACCTTAAAGTTTTATGAATTATTGAGATGTCTCTATTCAATGCAACAGCAATCTCATATCTCGTCATAGGCTCTGTTTTCAATACACCAATTATATTTAACTTTGTAAGTTGAGGTATATTATATTTCATATTTTCAAAAAGTTTGATAAACAATTCATGTTTGTCAGGATGAAGGGTTGTTAAACTTAACTCTTTAACCTTTTTAAAATTAAAATAATTATTAATTACAACTTCATCAGGGCTTTTATTCATATAAGAAATTTTAATTCCTATTTTTCTTAGTAGATTTTTCACAAATTCTCTTCTTTCATAATCTGTAATAGAAATACTTAAATTAACAATCGAGTTATTTCTTGGAACTATAGATCCTTCTGCCGCAAATAAACCTCTTATAAAAGGTACGATATAATTCTCATTCTTGCTTATTTCTAAAATAGAATAATCAAAAATATTATCGAAGATTTTTCTAAATATAATACTATTAAATTCTACAGATAGAACACCATAATCATTTGTTTTTCGCTTATAGTTGCTTATATTAGCAAAGTTCTCTTTAGGTATGCCTGTAATGTTAGTCCAGTATTCCAGAATGTTTTCTTTATTTTCACTTATATTCTTACCTATACTAAGCTGGACAAAAAGTTCTTCTTTTTAATGCCAAATAATTCCAAAAATTTTAGCCAATGAAGATGAAGCTTATAATTGCTATTTGCAAAGGCAACTCTTCTATTGCCTGTATGATTTTTTGTATTTAAGCCATCTCCAGAATAAAGCCCAATTAGCTCAAATAAAAAATCATTAATTTCTATTTCTTTATTTAGAACCAGTTGTTTTGGAGAGCCAGTGCCTTTGGCACTTACAACTAATTTATCATTTAATTTTGTTACTATTATTTCTTTTTTGCCAATTTTTTTTGGAATAAAATTAATTAAGTTCATTTTAAATCATACTCCTTTTCAGGTCGAAACTGCGTAAATGATTTTTACTTTAGCGAAAATCATAATTTGGCAGTTGAGACAATATTAAGTGATTTGAAATGTAAAAACTAAGTAGAATTAGTATATAAACCTCACGCGTGGATGTCCAGTGCTAATTAACACTAAACTTTGGCTCTACAGAGCGTAAAAATGTTCAAGGGCAGCAAAGGGGATATGAGCAAGATGATGAAAAAGTTTTGGGGAAAATTCCCTGCTGATTTCAAGATTTAGTTCTATATGCAGCGTGTTACCTAAGGCTTCATCCAAGAAATAGGGTTGTGCCTTTTTTAGGGGAGGCGGGTGGGAAAAATCATGCAATGATATTAACTAAAATGCTGTGTATCTTTACAGAGTGTTTCTACTAACAAAATCAAGATGCAGCATTTTGGCTAGCCCTGCATGCGACGTAGTTGCATGCTCGCTTGCAACACCGCTCTGGTACAACCCTAAAAAGAATTTTTGGATAAACCTTCATCTGAGAAATCTTTATAAAACTACTAAGAATAAATATTAAAATTGATTTGCCAAAGCCTCTTTCAACAATGGAAATAATAAAATCAAAAATTCCCTTTCTCACTAGCTTATTTTTATTATTTCTAAGTTTGTTCTATGCGCGCTGCAGAAAAAGAAAAAGTAAGCTCAGAACAGACTAAGGAGATGTCTTCCCCTCAACAAGCTCGCCATAGCCTATAAGCCTGAATCTGTTGCCTATTCTTCTTGAAATCGTAACTCTTGAATTTATTTCTGCGCAAACTGCTATCTTTAGCTTGCATGTGATATTTTTCTTCTTAAGGCCAGTCACTATACCTACAGTAGCTGCAGAGTTCACATTCAGCATTAAAGCCTCACTCATCTTTATCGGTTCAACATTAAGCTCTTCCCGGGTTCCCACCACTCTTTCCAGAAGATGAGGCGCAAGAGTGATTTCATATAGTGTATCTGGTAATTTTCCAGGCAAACCAACAATTGATCCGGTAAGTGAGTCTGACTTCACAATTGAAGGGTCTAAAGAGGTAAGTATCCCGGCAGTTCCTCCTGGAGAAATTTCTTTTACAGATGCGCCCCCATACTTTAAATCAATAATATTGGTTTTTATCGGCTTCCATACATCCTTATTTTTTTCCATCACCTTTCTGCCAGGCCTTATTTCTATCTCATGTCCTGATTTCAATACACCGCGCTTCATGCTGCCTCCGAGAACGCCGCCTATGATGTCTTTTGGCGGCATACCTGGTCTGTTAATGTCAAAACTTCTTGCAACAAACATAAGAGGATCCTTATTTTTATCTCTCTTTGGCGTAGGTATCTTATCTTCAATGGCTTCTATTAGAGCGCTTATGCCGGCATTATGCTGCGCAGATAATGGTATTATTACAGCATTTTCATATCCTGCCCTTTTTATAAAATCTTTAATCTGATTGCAGTTCTTTTTGGCTGTTTTTTCATCAACGAGGTCAATCTTGTTTTGAACTATCACAATATTCTTTATCCCTATTATCTGGAGCGCCATCAAATGCTCCCTGGTCTGAGGTTGTGGACAGTCTTCATTAGCAGCTATAAGCAGCAAAGCCCCATCCATTATCGTGGCCCCTGAAAGCATAGTGGCCATCAAACTTTCATGTCCTGGAGCATCAACAAAACTGACTTTTCGCAATACCTTAGCTTTTGATTTGTCCTTAGGTCTTGCAGTGTATGTGCCGCCTTCCTTATAGAAAACAGCATCTGCATAACCAAGCCTTATTGTAATGCCCCTTTTTATTTCCTCAGAATGAGTGTCTGCCCATACCCCTGATAAAGCTTCCAGTAAAGTTGTTTTTCCGTGGTCAACATGACCTGCCATGCCTATATTGACTTCTGGTTGTATGACCTCCCCCTTACTAACCTTTGTTGTTTTTTTCGTTCTTGGCATATTTTAGCGTATTATTTTTTTGTTTATTTTTGCTCTTTAACTTCTGTTTTATAGTGGCGGAAGTAAATAATTGAGCAATAATTATTCCGCCACTATGTTCGAGAACACAAACTATTTCAATAAATTTTTTGTGTTCTCCGCTATATCTTGCTTTGCCTCAGATTTTGCTTATTTTCGTTCAGCTTTTTCCTGCGGCGCTTCTTTCTTAGGCTCTTCTTTTATTTCTTTCTTTGTTTCTTTTTGCTCTGGTTTCTTCTCTTCTCTTGTTTCTTGTTTTGCTTCAGGTTTCACTTCTTTCTTTGCTTCTTTTGGCTCGGCTTTCTTTTCCTGTTTTTCTTCCTTTTTAGGCTCTGCTTTTTCTGCTGGCTTTTCTTCTCCTTCTTTTTTATCTCCGAACATACCAGAAAGCTTTTTTGCCCCTTCCTTAAGCACCTTAAGGTTTACTGCGGCAATACTTTCATTGATTTTATGCCCGCAAACTGTTTTTCTTTTCTTTATCCCTT
>DAOVKD010000065.1 GCA_030631975.1 Candidatus Woesearchaeota archaeon | reverse complement strand
TGGAAAAACCTTTTTTACTAAAATCCAACTAAAAATTATCAGCAAAACAATAGGTGTAATAATATATGCTGCTATGGGGCTTAACAACCCATAATTTAATTTGAACCCTATTAAGATAATAACTGTTATCAACAACATTCTTAGTAGGTCTATCCCTGAGAAATAGACCATTTTTTTAAAACCCTGGAAGGCAAATTTTAATACCTGGGAAAAACTATCCAGGAAAAATGCAATTGCCAGTAATCTAAGAACCATGCCTGCCTGAGCATTATGGAAATAATTGGATGCTAGAAAATTAGAAAGCAAGTATACTACTACAATAATAATAGAATTTGTTATTATTTGTATAAGAGCAGTATATATTATAGAGCTTTTGATAAAATTGTTTTCCTTTTTATGCATAAATTCAGGAATAAATTTTGCCAGAGCTTTGTCAAAGCCAAAGCTTTTGAAAACTCCAATAAGACCTAAAAATGCAAAGACAGCATAGAACAAGCCAAATTCTTCCATAGAAAGATTTTTTGCGAGAATAACTCTTACAAGATAGCCTAAAAAAGCTGCTAAAATAGAGATAACTAATATTGTAGTTACGCCTTTAACAGCGAATTTTGTGTAATTGGTCATTTTAGGATGCGTAACAGATAATATTTTTTTTGCCTTTGCTTATTTCTTTGGTTGTCTCCCAGTTTTCTAGTGGATTGCTAATCTCTTCAGGAAATTTCCTGTTCTTATTTGCTTCTTTTAATTTCCTTATCATATCTTTATTTACTAATAGCATAGGCATCTTTAACTTTTTTTAAATCATTAGTATATCAATTTACTCTGTGAAGCATTTGTAAATTTTTTCTGCAACATTCTTGATACCAAAATTCTTGATAATATGCTGCCTGCCCTTATTTGCTATCTTTTTTGCCAAATCCTTATTTTTGATTAATGTTGTGATTTTGTCAGCCATGTTTTCTGTATCAAATCTTTTTGAGATCAGCCCGTAATTCTCATTTGGTATAACAAAACCCCTTCCACCGCATTCCATGACAACAACAGGCTTTCCACATGCCATGGCCTCGTTGACGGCAGGAGTCATCTCTTGGTAGTTGGCTAAAATAAAGATATCTGACATATTATAAATTTTTGCTAATTCTTCATGTCCTTTTTTTCCAAGAAATTTGACTTTATTTTCTATGTTTAATTTTCTTGCCAAACTTATCAAATGATTTTTGTAGTAGCCTCCCCCAACAATCCACAATTCTGTATTTTTGTGGCCCGTTTCAATGACTTTTTTTAGAGCCTTTATTATTAAATGATGGCCTTTTATCTTGTACAAACCCCCCACTGACAAAATAATTGTTTTGCTTTTATCTTTTCTTACTTTTAATGGTTTGAATGTTTTTGTATCCGTTGCATGACCAGTAATAACTGCGTTCTTTGTATTCTTTATTAACCCCAATTTTTTACATCTTATCACTGCCTGTTGGTTTGTAAATAGTAATGCTTTTGCATAATCGTACGCTTTTCTTACAAAAAGTATTATAGCATATTTTGTTAATTTAAACAGATAAAATCCTTCTATTGTCTGAGATGTTCTGTAAATAAGCCTTGCATTGTATTTTTTTGCGGCTTTATAGGCTTGATAGGCAAAAATATAAAATTCAGGGTTACTTGATTCTATTATATCATAACCTTCCAGCTTTTCAATTAAATCTGTATAATAAAATCTGGGGATACCAAAAAGAAACAGAAGCTTTTCTAGTATTGTCTTGTAATCTATGCCATTGATTTTCTGCACTTTAAAATCCTGGTATTTTACATTATTTTTCTTATCAGTAAAAATAGTCACCTCTAGGTTTTTGTTTTTTATTAAGTATTTATAGACTTTTAACAAGTTGTTTAGAGAAGAATGTATATCGAAGTGTGTTGGTATCACCAGGGCTACTTTCAGTTTCTCCATATACTATCGTATTAGGAAACTATTTAAATATATTTGGGATTCCTGGATATATGAAGATTGTAAGTATAGTTGGGACAAGACCTAATTTCATTAAATTATCAGCCTTAATAGAAGAGATTAAAAAACACAAAATAGAGCATATCCTTATCCATACTGGTCAGCATTATGATGCGCGTATGAGCCGTCTTTTTTTTGATGAATTAGGACTGCCTGAGCCAGATGAACATTTATCATTAAACTTGGAAGGGAGCCTATCTGAACAGAAAAAATTACTTAGGGATGCTATTAGAACAGCACTTGAAAAACAAGAACCAAAATCAGATTTGGTGGTTGTTGTTGGAGATGTGACTTCTACTGTTGCTGGAGCTGAAGCAGCATATGAACTTGGAATCAAAGTTGCGCATGTAGAAGCTGGACTAAGAAGTTTTGATAAGAGTATGCCTGAGGAAGCAAACCGAATAGAAACTGACAAAATAAGTGATTTCTTGTTTACTACAGAGAAGAGCGGTAATGATAATCTGCTGAAGGAAGGGGTTGATAAAGATAAGATATTTTTTGTTGGAAATGTTATGATTGATACCTTGTTAAAACATAAAGAAAAGGCAAAACAGTCCAAGATATTAGAAGAATGGGGATTGGATAAAAATAATTATGTTGTTTTAACTTTACATAGGCCCTGTAATGTAGATAATAAAGAAAGTTTTGAGAATATTCTTTCTATATTGGAAAAAATACAGGAAAAAATTAAAATTGTTTTTCCAGTGCATCCAAGAACAAAGAAAAACATTGAATTATTCAAACTGGATGAAAAAATAAAAAATATGAAGAATTTAATTATAACTGAACCTTTAGGGTATCTTGATTTTATGCATTTGATGGCTAACAGCAAGCTTGTTTTGACTGATTCTGGGGGCATACAGGAAGAGACAACTGTTTTAGGGATACCATGCATTACTTTAAGAAAGAATACCGAAAGGCCCGCTACTGTTGAGCAAGGCACTAATCTGCTGGTGAGCGCTGATGCAAATAAAGTAATTGAAGAATCATTAAAAGCCATAGACAATAAAATAAAGAGTAATAGAAAAATACCTGAGCTATGGGATGGCAATGCTGCTGAGAGGATTGTAAATATTTTAATGGAAAGATTTAAAAAATAACGCTTGTTAGCTTTGAAGGGATTTAATTGAAATTTGATAAACCAACTGAAGACAAAAATATTGAAATAGTAGAAGGAAATTATGATGATATTAAGGATTTTAAGTTAGGTGATGATGGTTACTTTTTGATAAAATTAGACGGGGAGAATAAGAAGATAGTTGCAGGTTTTTGCAAAGAAGATAATAAAATTCTTGTAAAAATATCTGGCAATAAGCCCCCTGATATATACCATGAGGTCCTTAAAAAAGGATTAATAAAAAGGGCGGATCATGCTGCTTATCTAGGCAAAGAATGCCAGAAAGCATATATTGCTTTACAGTATAACCTTGATTATGTGCAAGACGAAGAACTGGATATTGATAAAAAATGAAAATTTTTATTACAGGTGGTTCTGGATTTATTGGGTCTCATCTAGCCAGGCATCTTTTGGAGCAAGGACATGAGGTCAAAGTTGTTGATTTACGAAAACCAAGTATTGAGCACAAGAATCTGGAATTTGTAAACAAATCAATTATGGATGAGCTGGCAGAAGATATTCATGGCTGCGATATTGTGTATCATTTTGCCGCTATGTTGGGTGTGGATAATTCTGATAATAAGCCATTGGAAACTATGAGGATCAATTTAGAGGGATCTGTTAATGTCTTTAAGTCAGCTGTTGAAGCAAATGTTAAGCGAATGATATATGCATCATCTTCAGAGGTTTATGGGGAGCCAAGAGAGCTTCCTATTAGGGAAGACAGCGTAAAAGGCCCTGTTTCAGCGTATGGTGTGTCTAAACTTGCATCAGAGATTTATGCTAAAGCCTATAATCATGAATTTGGGACTGATATCAGAATAGTGAGGTTTTTCAATGTCTACGGTCCTGGGCAGTCAGATAATTTTGTAATTCCTATCTTCATTAATAATGCTTTAGAGAATAAGCCTTTAAGGGTTTTTGGAGATGGCTCGCAGACAAGATGCTTTACTTATATGGAAGACATTGCTGATGGAGTTCTTAAGGTTCTTGAAAAAGGCAAGGCTGGAGAGGCATATAATATTGGGAACAACCAGCCAACAACAATACTTGAGCTTGCCCAAATAACCAAGGAACTTACTGGCAGCAGATCAGAGATAATAAAATCAGGCTTTGGAAAGGAAACAAGATTAAAGGAAAGAGAGATAGAGTACAGGGTGCCTGATATATCTAAAATGAAAACACTTGGGTGGGAGCCAAAAACAATTGTCAGAGAAGGAATAAAGAAGATTTTAGATTTCAGAAGGAATAATAAGAATAATGAAAATAATTAAATTATTAGGATCTTCCAATCCCGTGGTATAAAATCCCCATGGCCTTAATTTTTTCTTTATCAAGGCAGTTTCTTCCGTCTATTACTATGTGTATGCTGTTTTCTTTTAATTTGCTTAAATCCATGTTTTTGAATTCACTGTGGTCTGTGGCTAAAATAAGGTAATCGCTTTTCTGCATCAATTCATTCAAATTTTCAATATTAGTGCCTTTTTTGATGTATGGGTCAAAAACAAAGACCTCGGCATTTTTTGCATTGAGCAGTTCTATGATTTTGAGCGCAGGGCTTTCCCTTATATCATCAACATCTGCTTTGTAAGCCAGGCCAAGAACACCTATTTTTGCGTTTTTTATTGGTTTATTTAACCTTTTTAGTTCATTTTCTAATAATTCAACTGTATAATGAGGCATACTTTCATTGATTTTTCTGGCTAAGAGCAGGAATTCATGATTAAAGCCTAATTGTTTTGCTTTTGAAATTAAATAATATGGATCAATGGGAATACAATGGCCGCCAGTCCCGGTACCAGGGTAATGCGGCATAAATGCAAATGGTTTTGTGGATGCTCCTTTAATTACCTCCAGGATGTCAATTCC
>DAOVKD010000003.1 GCA_030631975.1 Candidatus Woesearchaeota archaeon | reverse complement strand
TTAATGAGAGATGTAATGCTGCAGTAGCAGAATTAAGAGAAACAGCATATTTAGCCCCGATGTAATCAGCAAATTTTCTCTCAAATTCTTCTGTTTTTTTGCCTAAGCCCCACCATCCGCTTTTCAGAACTTCTGTAACTGCCTCTATTTCTTCTCTTCCGCAGCTCGGCTTAAATAGAGGAATCATTTTTTTCCTTGTCTGAGATGAATAGTATTGCCTTAAACAAACTATCAAAAGTCCCAGCATCAATCCAGAAACCATCTATTATAGAATAATCCACATTGTCATTTTCGATATAATGGTCAATAACTCCTGTAATCTCCAATTCTCTTCTTTTTGAAGGCCTTAATTTTGGAATGATGTCAAATACTTTATCATCAAACATATATACTCCAAGAATTGCTAAATCTGTTACAGGTTTGCTTGGTTTTTCATAAGTTGCTAATAGTTTATCATCTTTGATTTCTGCTACTCCAAATCTTTCGGGATCGTAGACTTTCTGCAATAATATTTTTGCTCCTTTTTTACTATTGGAGAAATCGTTAACTTCTTTTTGAATATTTTTTTCCATGATATTATCTCCCAATATGCAGACAAATTTTTCATTGCCGACAAATTCTTTAGCTAAGCCTAGGGCAACTGGTATTCCGCCAGAGCCGTCTTGGCACCTATAAGTAAATCTCGCTCCCCAGTCTCTGCCTGAGCCAAGCAATCTAAGAAAATCACCAACATTTTTTCCTCCCGTAACAATCAGGATGTCCTTTATCCCGGCATCTATTAATGTATGTAAGGGGTAGTATATCATTGGCTTGTTAAAGACAGGCAATAAATGTTTATTAGTCACTTCTGTCAATGGGCTAAGCCTTGTTCCTGATCCTCCGCATAAAATAACTCCCTTCATTTTATCCCTTCATTCCATGCCTTTCTTTGTAATGTTTTTTATAATATTCCAAATAATCTCCTGATTTGATTTTTTCCCACCACCCTTTATTTTCTTTATACCAGTCAATAGTTTCTTTTAACGCTTCTTCAAACTTAAATTTGGGTTTCCAGCCAAGTTTATTAAGCTTTTGACAGTTCAAGGCATATCTTCTGTCGTGGCCTACTCGATCTTTAACATATTCAATAGAGGATTCATCCTTTCCAAGCTCTGTCAAAATCGTTTTTGTTATTTTAATATTTGTTTTCTCATTTCCTGCTCCAATATTATAAATCTCACCTAAAATTCCATTATGCAATATAAAATCAATTGCATCACAATTATCCAAAACGTAAATCCAATCTCTAATATTAAGCCCATCCCCATACAAAGGTACTTTTTTACTTTTAATAATATTAGTAATAAACAAAGGAATCAGTTTCTCAGGATATTGATAATACCCAAAGTTATTAGAACTTCTTGTAATGAGAGTTGGCACACCATAAGTAACAAAATATGAATTTACCAAAAGATCTGCAGCTGCCTTGCTTGCGGCATAGGGACTGCTTGGGTTCAGAACATCTGTTTCTTCAAAAGAACCTGTTTCTATGCTACCATAAACTTCATCAGTAGATATTTGAATGAATTTTTTTATTTTGAAATTTCTTGCTGCTTCAAGCAAAACATAAGTACCAAAAACATCTGTATTTATGAAATCTTCTGGTGTCCCAATAGACCTGTCAACATGGGTTTCTGCAGCAAAATTCAGAACCATATCACAACCTTTCATTGCGCTTTTGACAACATTTTTATCACAAACATCGCCTTTAACAAACTCATAATTTTTATTTTCCTCAATATCTTTCAAGTTATCAGGATTTCCGGCATAAGTCAATTTATCTAAATTAATAATAGAATAACCTTCATACTTATTGAAGATATACCTAATAAAGTTGCTGCCAATGAAGCCAGACCCGCCAGTTATTAAAAGTTTTATTTTTATCCACCCTTCTTACTTTTCCATTTAAAAGGTATATCATTATCAAAGGGGTCTACCCTATATTCATCTGGAGTTTTATAATTGTAAGGTTCTGTAGGGATACTAACAATTATGCTCTCCTCACCTACATTGCTCTCAAAACCATGAATTACTCCAGGTGGTATCTGAACCAGCATTGGATTTTTCTCTCCTATAATAAATTCATTGACCTCCCCCTTTGTTCTGGAATTTTCTCTATTATCATATAAGCCTATTCTCATCTCTCCCCTTATACATACAAAGTTATCAGTCTGTTTTTTATGGTAATGCCAACCTTTTACATATCCAGGTTTAGCAGTAGTCATATAGGCTTGTCCAAATTTCTTAAAAAGTTTATCATCACATCTAAGCATCTCCATCAACCTGCCCCTCTCATCCTGAATCAGCTTTAACTTTTTTGTGGAAACACCTTCTATCATTCACTAACCCCCATGAAACCAATGCCTGTTTATTTATAAAATTTTCTGGTTATTTTGCCATAATGCAGTCTATATTGTCTGGATAACAATAAGATATTGTTTAATCTGCGGGATAAACCACATTTTATGGCATTTATTTTAAACTATACGAATTCATCTACAATGATTAATCTAATCAACACTTCTTTTAAAATAAGGTAAAATGATTTATCTCCCGCAGACTAAAGAGAAGCACCAACAGTATCTCCTAATACAAAATAGCTACTTCTAAGTTTAGAGAAAATTCAAAGTAAAATGAATGTTAGCATTCATGTTGTGTGAAACAACATGGCTAACATAATAGCTTATCTACAAAAATCTTTCACATCTTTTAGCAGTAGTATCATTTTACACTTAGGCCTGATTGCTTATGAACTAGCTAAATGCGCTAAGTCTGAGACTTATGTTGAGACTCTCGGCAAGCATGCAGACACATTACACCTTTGGATTAAGAAAGGTTACGAAGAAGATTTCAAAAAAGCATTTGAGTCAATAGTAAGAAAAACTATAAGACTCTTAGGAGTTAGTGTAGTTGACCGGTTTTCCTTTTAAATGAAATTTTTCTCGACGAGGAATACCTGAATTGACTACACTGCCATTATAATGGCTAATCTGATATTTATGACTTTTTGTCGTCGACAAGGTAATTCTTTATAAATAAAAGCGGGCAACTCTAGGAGTTACTTATGCTCATATAGCGATTGATTACACTAAAGAGCCATTCTACGGTAAAAGTTCAGGCTTGTACTTGATTAATGTTAAAGGAGAGAAATGGGATGCAGAGTTTCATTTCATAGTTGTTAACCTTAATAACAAGGGAGAAATAATCTCAAAGTATATTGCAAAGACAGATGAACTAGGTAAGTTTAAGCACACCATGATATACTCGAAAGACAAGAGCAAATGGAAGCCAAAAACAATGGTTGTAGTGTGTAAGGGTATAGACGAGTATCCTTGGCTATTTGCCACCAACATACATTTTAAGACTAGAGTAGAGTATATCTAGCACTACAAAAGAAGATGGCAGATAGAGACAAACTTTAGAGTAGAAGATAAGGGAAGGATAAAGAGCAAAAGCTGTTACTGTCTTGTAAGATATTTTTACTTTTTTGTTAGTCTATTGCTGCATCTTCTATGGATGGGCAACAAGAACCTTAACTACTATGTTCCTTATAAGAAATATCTTGATATTATTGAGCATAAGCTGCTATCTGGGTACTTAGAGATAGAAGGGATATAAAGGATATTATAGCGGTAGCTCTATTCTTTTACCCAGTTCTGAAGGCAATGTAAGAAATTCAAGCACATTGCGAACTTGTTCTTAATACGGCATATCCAAATCAATGCGGCGCAACATTGGCGTCGCATAAATTTGTTAAGGAGTGAATAATTATTTGTGTCTGGATTTGGAGATACTGACCAAACAGTAAACTTTATATTTGTATAGAAATACTCTTTAATGATGGATATTAAAAAATACTTTCGAAATAATAGAATATATTTGCTTCTGATTTTGATATTAATTATCTCATTCTTTGTAAGAATCTATGGCTTACAAAGTGAAAATATTTGGTCTGATGAGGCAGT
The DNA here is from genome assembly GCA_030631975.1 of Candidatus Woesearchaeota archaeon. Classification (GTDB taxonomy): domain Archaea; phylum Nanobdellota; class Nanobdellia; order Woesearchaeales; family GW2011-AR4; genus JACPJP01. The sequence continues at coordinate 10,574 of DAOVKD010000003.1, read as the reverse complement.
TACAATCTTTAATTCTCATAAGTCAGTACTCCATAACATTAAATGGAGTTTGGGTTATGGATATTACCCATCATACCATGTAATTTTATCGTTATGGGAAAAAATTTTTGGATTGAAAGAATTTAATGTCAGATTCCTGTCTTTAATTTTTGGGATTCTTTCTGTGTATATGATATTTAAAATAGGAACTTTCATGTTCAACAAAAAAGTTGGATTTTATTCTTCTATTATACTAGCTCTTTCCCCATATAATGTATACTACTCACAAGAAGCCAGAGTTTATGCATTATTTGTTTTCTTGTCATTATGCTCTATTTATTTTTATCTTAAACTTATCCAATCAAATAAAAATAAGCATATGGTTTATTACGTTTTATTTACATTTTTAATGCTTATTACACACCCTCCTGCAATATTTATTTTAGTATTCCAAAATATACACTATTTGTTTTTCGTCAAAAAAAATCTGAAAAAATGGGTTTTTATTCAGTTTGCACTATTTATGTTCTTCTTGCCATTATTGCTAAGAACATTGTCTGTTATATCGGGATTTTCTGGGTATTTAACGGTAGCCCCGCCAGACATAGTAACATTACTCAGAACATTTTATATATTTTCTGCAGGAGAAACATTTAGGATTGAAGCTTTGGTGATTGGTAGTTTTATATCAATAGGATTTTTCTTGCTGCTATTCTCAGTTCTACTTCAGATGGCTAAGGATATAAAAAATAAATATCTAAACATAAATAAAACTATTTTTCTTTTATTATGGCTAACTATTCCAATACTATTACTAATAATGCAATCGTATGTTTTTAATTCTTATTATTTTGAGAGGTATGTCATTGTATCTTCAATCGCACTTTATATACTAATTGCTTTATCAATAACCAGATTTAATAATAGAACACAAATGATAATTATGACAAGCATTATTATTCTTTCCTTAATGATGCTGTACATTGAATTTGAAACAAACAGTAATGGAAGATGGAAAGATACCGCAGATTACATTAAGGCAAACAAGAATGAAAATGAAACTGTGGTTATACACCACCCTAATGCCATTTATCCTTTTGCTTATTATTTTGATTTGGAATGTTTTAAAAGTTATAATCTAAAAAAATGCATGTCTATGCAAAATATTTACGGAGTGAATACTACAAAAGAGTTGCCTGTAGATGCAACCAACAAGGAAAGAGTATTTCTAGTACTTTATAATATAAAATATGTAGATGCGGAGGGCACACTGCTAAAATATTACTCTGAAAACTATAAGTTAATTGAAGAAAAAAAGTATCGGCATATACAAATTTTTACTTTTAATAATCCAATATCTAAATGAACTAGAATGAAATTTTTAATAACTGGAATCACGGGGGGTATATAGGGAATTACGTTACATCTGAGTTAGTTAAGCAAGGAGAAGATGTTCTTGGAATATCTAAAAAAATCAATCTGAATTTCCCTGCGTTAAATGCGATTTGCTTAATTATAAAAACTTCTTAAGACTCTTCAAGATTTTAGGCCAGATGTGATCTTTCATCTTGCTGGCATTACCTCAATAAAATCTGTCGAAATGGATAAATATCTCGCTCAAAAGATAAATTTAAATGGAACTAATAATCTTATTAAGGCAATGAAAGATGTAGGGTTCAAATCGAAGCTCATTTATTCAAGTGGTTCTCATGTTCACTGGAACCCTAAGTACCTCCCCAATTAATAAGAATCATCATACGCCATCAAAAGCTGTTTTCTATTAGGGCGTAGGCTAAGAAAAATTGCTTTACACGTCTTACACTGGTTAAGATTATAATGAGTTCCATATATATCATAAGTCTTATAGAGAATCTGACTGTATTTTTTTGCAACACCTGCAAGGATTAGACTTGTCAATTTTTTTATTCATTTTACTTTCGTCAAAAACCACCGACTAAAATCAATGGCATGCTTGATGATTGTTGAACATAAAATGGTTTTTGACGCCAGAAAATGCCACTAACAATATTTCCGTCAATTAAAATTAGTGGCATTTTCGCTGCGTAAAAGCTTTTTTTGCGTAATTGATCATAAGTTATATCCTAAATATTACTGCGCCTTGATTTTGAAACATTGGTGTAAAAAATCCAGATTCAGCAATTTGTTGTATTTTATTGTTTGTCTCGTCAGCTCCGAAGGCTCTTGAAGTTTGCCCATCAATTACAACATATTCATACCCTTCACTTTTTAACCAATTATAATTCTCTTGAATACTTTGATTAAACCCCTGTTTCATATAACCTCTTACATCTTCGCACCAATGGCATGTATACATATCCATACCTATAACAGGCCCATTATTAACAAAAGTAAACACATGCGAATTTCTTGGAAGATTGTCTTTCATCCATACATACGCTCCTATTTCCTCTCCAGAAGTCCAGAATGCGCCAGGAGGCCATGTTGCAGTATTTACTGCTATTTTCTGCTGTGTTGAAGTAAAATATATCCCGGTTAATAATATCAGTAACACAATGCACATTCCTATTCTTCCAACAGATCTTTTTGATATCATCATTAAATTAAATGCTCCTTCTGCAGCTAAAATACAGACAGGAATTGCCAATAACATCCATGCCCTAAAAGGGGATATCTTTATAGGCATATTAACAGCATTAACAGCATAAAATGTAAGAACAAACCATGCTAATGCTATTCCGAGCCAGTGATTTTCCTTCTTAAATAGATCCTTAAATCTCAAAAATATGAATATCAATGCAATTACAGTCAGGATAGACAAGAATATGCCAATCCCAACAGGATTATTTATCATATTCTGCTCTTGCGCAATAAAGAAATCCTTAAAGGTATAAATCCTGTCAGCTGTTCCAGCAACAGCTAAAGCTCCAACACCTTTTCCAACTGAAATGCCTAATCCTTCTAGAGTCCCAATAAGACTATATTTAACAGTCATAGGGATCCACCAAAAAACAAAAGAAAGCAAAACACCGCCAAGACCTGCCAGTGCATGATAAAATAATACTTTCCTCTCCAGAACAATTTTTGTTAGAAGGTAGAATACAAAAAATAATCCAAAATAAGTGCTGTGCGTGGGAGATGATGTAAGGACAGTAACCATAACCAATCCAGCTAAAATCCACCACCGTTTATCATATTTTATTCTTTCAACAGCATAGAAAACAACAAAATACAATGGAACAGTTAAGGATATGCCCCAGATAAAATGTGACATAAAAGCAGGAATTGATAGCAAGGCAAAAGCTGCAAATAATGCCTTATTCCTGTTTCCAGTGAATTCTTTTACAAAGAAATAAAAGAATATTGTGCTTAAAGAAATGATTAATGCATTAAAAAACTTCATAGTCCAGTAAACAGAGTCATTAATCTGGTGCAGTATCCCAAATAGCACATCATAAGCCGGAGGATAAGGATTCATATAGCGTATACGTTCTGCATCTTCACCAAACGCATTTTTCTCTATTGACATATATTTTACACCAACAGCATGAGCCCATGAATCATCATCTTCCAGATAAGGGTAATTAAAAGCTCCGCTTCCATAGATATAGAAATTAACAAAGAAAAGAACAAGCATAGCAAAAATACTCAGGTTCGTCTTTGTTAGTTTAAATGAAAAATTAAATTTATTATAGTTCCTGAACAAGTAATACGATGGGTAAACTAAACTCAATGCAAGAATAATTCTCCAGTCAGCAGGTATCTTAACTGTATTAAGAACAAGCGCCAAAAATGGCAGCAATGAAAGCCCAAAACCTAATCTCATCAAATTTCTTTCAAGAAAATTGTCAGAGTTTTTTACAAAAGAGGAAACAGTAAAACCTAAACCATAGCAGTACACAAAGAAAAGTACAATAGTTATAGGGCTCATGAAATACGCTAAATAAAATTCGTTTAAAAAGTTATTGTTATTCAAGGCGCGGTTCAAAAAGTACTGCTGTGCCTATTTTAGGGGTGGTGGGTTGGAAAAATAATGTTAAATCTACAATAAAAATGGCGCGTGTTGTTAACTAAATATTTTTTAAAAAAGAAATAATGATAGCCCATTCTGGCATCGCCCTGCATGAGACTATGTCTCATGCTCGCTTGCAATACCGCTCTGACACTGCCGATTAAAAGATTTTGAACACAACCGTTATCCAAACCACCAAAATCAAATGCATTTAACGAAGTAGGGCTTAAGTTGACTGCACCAAAATTAATTAGAAACATATTTAAAGCGATATTCTTTAGCCTGGGATATGAAAATAGTTGTAACTATACCAGCCTATAACGAGGAAAAGACTATAGGCATTGTAATTGCTAAAATCAAGGAAGCAATGGAAAGCAACAGATACAGCTATGAAATACTTGTTGTTGATGATGGAAGCAAAGATAAAACAAAGGAAATAGCAAAAAAGGCAGGAGCTGTTGTCTATTCTCACCCAAAAAATTATGGCCTGGCAGAGACATTCAAGACAGAAATAAAGAAGTCATTAGAAATGGGGGCAGATGTTATTGTGCATATTGATGCTGACAACCAATATCAACCAGTAGAGATACCAAAACTGATTAAAGAAATTAATAATGGCTATGACCTTGTTCTTGGAAGCAGGTTCAAGGGAAAAATTGAGAGTATGCCCCTGATAAAAAGGCTTGGAAACAAAGCCTTCTCCAAAGCTATTTCAAATGTTACCAGAATCAAGATTTCAGACGCGCAAACTGGTTTCAGGGCTTTTACCAGAGAAGTTGCTGAAAAGATAAAGATAACCTCTAATCATACCTACACCCAGGAGCAGATAATAAGAGCAATTAGAGAAAAATTCAAAATCAAGGAAATCCCGGTTTACTTTGCAAAAAGAGCGGATAAAAGCAGATTAATAAGCAATCCTTTTAGATACGCCGCAAGGGCATGGATTAATATAATAAGAATCTATAGGGACTATGAGCCATTAAAGTTCTTTTGTATTTTTGGAACATTAATTTTTGGTATTGGATCCATCATTGGTATTTATTTGGTATACCTGCATTTTACTTCTGGGATAATTGGACATTTCGCTTTGATGATGTTTGATGTATTAATCTTAAGCATAGGACTACAGATCATAATATTTGGATTCATAGCAGATATGTTGAGAAAATAAAATGCTGGGAGAATTCTTCATTATAAAAAAAGAGTATTGGCTCTATTGGAAGGCAGATTCAAAAATTCTGATATTGTTCTTGATATTGGCTGCTGGAAAAAACCATATTATCATCAAAGCATAAAAGCGAAGATAATTTGCATGGATATAAAACATACAGAAAAAACTCATGTTGTCTGTGATGCCATGTCGCTTCCTTTAAAAAAATCAATGTTCAACGGAATTATATGCGTAAACTCATTATACTATTGCAACAATCCTTTTAGGGCGGTAAAAGAATTTTCACGCATCTTAAAGAAAAATGGAAAGCTTGTCATCATAACGCCGTTTACCTATCCAATACATGACGCCCCTGACGATAAATACAGGTTTACTGAATATGGTATAAGGGAACTTCTAAAAAACAATTTTGAAATAAAAGAAATAAAAACAATTAGGGGAGATCTTTAATATTCCTTCAGTATTTTTTCATTCTTTGATTAAAGGACTCCCATTATTGGCGCCAAAGAGCTTGAGAAAGCTTGTGAGTTTTTTGTCAATTATAGTTTTATACCCCTTCTATATTTTAGCTCAATTAGTAAGCCTGTTGGATATCTTAGATAAATCAAGAAGATGGCCTACATATTATTTTACCATAGCCATCAAGAAATAAGCATTCTTTCATAAGCCTCTTTTAAAGTAACAAATTCCACATCGCCATTTTTTTTCGCTAAAGAAATAAAGCTGTCTAAATCTTTTAGCGCCCTTGTGGGTTTCCCATCATAATACATGCTTTCGCAACTGTGAGTAATTACTACAAAAGGAAATGATTTCTTTGACCTGTCTGCCTTTTTGTAGTATTCCATAAAAGCCCTGTTCAGCAAAACTGAATTTACAGGATCTGCTCTTAATTTAATTCCAAAAAAATCAAATGTTGCGATAGGAACTTCCATAATATTTGAATTATTATGGTTTGTTGCCTGGTAATCGGTTATGCTTAATTTCCATGGATAATGCCTTTTTACCTTACTCCAGTCATATTTTGTCTTAGCCCTAAAATGTCCTTTTATCCCTGGTGTTGCAGAGCTATCAACTCTAAATCCAAGTTTGTTTAATGCCCTTGCGCCATTTGAGTCCAAAGCCCAATTTCCCCACCTAAAACTTATAAGTTTTTTGCCAATAGTCTTTCCAAGATGTTTCTCTATTAACCCTTTGGCAGCTTTTATAATCTTCAACTTCTCTCTATATGTATAAAAAAAAGCGCTTGTCGCATTAAACTTCCTCAAAAGTTTTTTCTGAAGCGCAATATCCGAATCAGGATGCAGATGCAGACCTATCTCATGTTCTTTCCTGATTGCATTACCAAGTTCCTTTTTTATTTTATTGTATTCTGCGCCTTTGCTTGAGAAACATTGCGTTGAAAGAAAAAAGGTTGTTTTAATTCTATGCTTATCAAAAATATTCATAAGATTTCTTATGCCATAATAATAGCCAATAAATGCTTCAGGATCCTCTTTTTGCCATATTCTCCTTTCATCCTTATTAACATATCCCGCCTCTGTATCCGTGGTGATTACAACCAAAAAAGGGTATTTTTTTGGATTTTTCTCTTTTTTGCCATCTAGATTTTTTACCCTAACCCCAAAAGACATTAATCTTAAAAGTGCTTTTCCAAGAGCAGTAGAAACAAATCTATACAAAAACAATTTAATTCTTAGTGTTCGTTTCATTGCAGTAAACTCTTATATATTTTCGTAAAATCTTTTGATATTTTATCCCATGAATAATTCTTTTTTACAAACTCAGCTGCATTATTTCCAAGTTTTTGTGACTTTTTCTTGTCTTTGAGTAGTGTAATGATTGCATGGGATAAATCATGATGGTCTTTCTGCTTAACTAATAATCCATTATAGCCATCTTTTATCGCAAAAGGAATTCCACCTACTTTAGTGCCTATAACTGCGCATCCTGATGCCATGGCTTCTAAAAGCGACAAGCCAAGCGCTTCTGTTCCTGTTTTAGTTGAAAGCGAGGGAAGTATAAAAATATCAGCAAAATTGTAATACCTTGCTATATCAGAATTTGGCATGGGGCCAAGAAATTTCGTATATTCTTCAACACCTTTGCTGCGCGCTCTTTCCCTAAGAGTTTTCTCATAAGGTCCCGAACCTATAATCAGCAACTTTATTCTGCTGTCATACCTGGATATGTCCTGCATTGAATCTATAAGATATTGCAGCCCTTTTTGGTCGCTAAGCCTTCCAACAAAAAGCAATATCTTATTTTTTGCATATTTTTTTGGTTTTTCAATTTTTCTTTTTTTGAATAGACTACTATCAACCCCCATTGGTATTACTTTAACTTTAGAAGAATGCTCTGAAAACCTTTTCAGCAATTCATTTCTTGTTGCAATGCTGTTTACAGTCACATTATCTGCATTTTTCATAACAAAATGCTGTAATTTTTTGAACAGTCTGTTTTTTAATGGAAATAAGTCACTTCCATGCACTGTAACCAATAATGGAATTTTAAACATCTTCTTCAGAAAAACACTTACAAAGCCTTGCGGCAAAATCCAGTGCGCATGCAACATATTAATTTGCTCTTTCCTAATAATGCTATATGATGCGAAAAATTCAGAAATTACCAGCAAAAGCATTTGTATCCTTGCCAGGAAACTTTTTTTCATATTAGGTATTATGCCTCCACCATAGCATAATCTCTGTAAACTCTCTGGCTTAAAATAAGCAAATCTTCTGACCTGCAGTTTCCCCATAGCCTCTATTTTTGCCGCCCCTTTATGATGGGGAGCAAGAACTATTATTTTATAGACGGAGGCAAGTTTTTCTGATAAATCATATACAAATCTTGCAGTTGCATCATTCTTCCATCTAGGGAAAGTTGTTGCAATAACAAGAATCTTCTTTTCCATGGAATATGAGATAAAACCTATATATAAATATGTTTTCAAAAAGGTTTTTAAATACAATAAAATAACCCTAAAGCATGCAAGTAGTAATATTATGCGGTGGGAAAGGTACAAGATTAAGCGAGCATACAGATGAAATTCCGAAGCCATTAGTGGAAATAGGAGACAAGCCTATACTCGATCATTTGATGAATTTATACGCACGATCAGGACATAAAGATTTTATACTATGCCTTGGCTACAAAGGAGAAAAGATAGAGGAATATTTTAGGGATAACAAAGACCGGAATATTGAATTTGTGCATACAGGAGAAAATGCCAACAAGTCTGAAAGATTAATGAAAGTCAAGGATATCATAAAAGGTAACACATTCCTCCTGTCTTATGGTGACGACCTAAGTGATGTAGATATAAATACAGTGATAGAATCCCACAAAAAAGCCAATAAGATTGTAACACTTACTGCAGTTCCTTTAATCTCGCAATTTGGAATAATTGAGTTAAATGAAAAATGTGAAGTTACAAGGTTCAGGGAGAAACCAAAACTTGACCACTTCATGAATGGCGGATTTTATGTGATGGAAAAAAAGATTTTTGATTACATAAAACCAGGATATGACCTGGAGAAAGAGACGTTTGATGACCTAGCAAAAGATGGGCAGATTACTGCATTTAAGCATAATGGTTTTTGGAAATCAATGAACACATTAAAGGACGTTGTAGAACTGAATGAATTATATAGTAAAGGTAATGCACCATGGATAAAATAAATTGGAAAAACACAAACGTGCTCGTAACTGGAGCTGATGGTTTTATTGGAAGTAATGTAGCTCAAGCCCTGGTTGAAAAAGGCGCACACGTTGTGACTGTAGTAAGGGATGCTAAAAAAACCAGCAACATGGATATCTTAGGTATTAAGAATAAGATAGACATAGTGCATGGAGACCTTGTTAATCTCAGTGATTGTGAGAGGGCTGTTAACGAATATGATATTGAATTTTGCTTCCACATAGCTGCCCAGGCAATAGTCGGGCCAGCTAACAGGAGCCCTTTATCAACATTTGAATCAAATATCAAGGGTACATGGAATGTACTGGAATCATGCAGGATATCAAAAACTGTCAAGGGATTAGTTATTGCTTCATCAGACAAGGCTTATGGCCAGCAGGAAAAGTTGCCTTATACTGAAGATTCTCCTTTAAAAGGTTATTTTCCTTATGATGCCTCTAAAGCATGCGCAGAGATGCTTGCAAGAAGCTACTACATGACATATAATCTACCATTAGCCATAACAAGAAATGCAAATACCTATGGTCCTGTGGACACTAACTTAAGCAGGATAATCCCTGATGTTATCACAAGATTAATAAGAAACGAACAACCTGTAATAAGAAGTGACGGTACTCCAGAAAGGGATTATATGTACATAAAGGATGCTGTTGACGCTTACTTAACGCTTGCAGAAAACCTGCACAGAAAGGAAGTGATTGGACAGGCCTTTAACTTTGGAACAGGAAAGCCTATCAGCGTGCTTGATCTGTATAAAAAGATAATAAAGCTAATGGGAAAAAATGTGGAGCCAAAGATACTTGGAGAAGCGAAAAATGAGATTGACAGGCAGTATCTTGATTCACAAAAAGCAAAAAAAATTCTTAACTGGGAAGCTAAATATGACATTGAGTTTGGATTAAAGGAGACAATAAATTGGTATAAAGACTATTTCTCAAAATGAAAATACTTGTCATAATGAAGCGCTTTGGAGCAAATAAAGATATGGTCATGCAAAATTTTGGAAGGCAGGTAAGGCTTTTTGAGCCTTTGACAAAAAAGCATAAAATTGATTTTCTTTGCCCCGATTATAAGAAACATGAAAATAAGGACATAAGAATAAAGGGTATAAACTATTACATAAGACCTTACTCAAGTTTAAAACACTTCAGGTTCCTAAAAGAGTTAAAGAAGCTCATCAGAAAAAATGATTATGATTACATTGTAGGTTCTACTGATCCCTTATTAGGGATTCTGGGGCATCTGTATGCAAAAAAATTCAACACAGGATATGTTTATGATATGCAGGACGAGTACAGCTGTTATGATTCATATAAAATACCTTTTGTAAAGTATCTTGACAAAAAGGCAGTTAAAAATTCTGATATAGTTCTAACAGTCAGCAATTCCTTAAACAGATACATCAGAAAATTCAGGAAAAAACCTACATATACAATACAAAACGGTATTGATTTAAAAGTGTTTAAAAAAACAGAGAAGAAAAATGCTAGAAAGATTCTAAACCTCCCAAAAGGAAAAATTATAATTTACATTGGAGAAGTAAGCAAATTCAAAGGAGTAGACATACTTATTGAAGCATTTAAAGAGGTTAAAAAAACTATCCCGGACAGTTATTTATTGCTCAGTGGAAAAGTCTCAGACAACATTAACGTAAACCAAAATTCTATAATTTATGAAGAATATCCTAAAAGAAATGATATCGTCACTGCATTAAATGCTGCTGATGTTGCGGTTTT
>DAOVKD010000125.1 GCA_030631975.1 Candidatus Woesearchaeota archaeon | reverse complement strand
CACTTTTTAAAGCTACTCTTATGTCTCCATCCATAATCACAACTGGAGAATTTGTCTGTATATCTGTTATCTGGATTTTTGTTTTGTTTGGTATTATGATGGCTGATTTTTTTTCAATTGATGATATAGGGGTTATAGACAATATTGCAGGCTCATCCAGTATAATAGGGCCATGGGCTGAAAAGCTATAACCAGTGCTTCCAGTAGGAGTTGAAACTATTAAGCCGTCTGCATTATCTTTCCATAACTTGCCGTTGTTAAGATTTAGGGTATACCTTATCAGGGAAGCGCTTTTAGAAGAAAATATGCCGATGTCATTCAAAGCAGAATAGCTTTCATCATTGAATTTTGCAACTATTCTTGCTCTTTTGAAAAGAGCATACTTTTTTTTAACTATCAGATCAATATGCTGGGAAAAACTAGCGGCATCTGACTGCGCAAGAAAGCTCTGCATGGAAGCTATGCCCAGCAGGGGAATCTGCCTTTTGCCAATACTCCTGAAAGTTTCCAAAATTAGGTTATCATCGCCTATTGCCAAAATATAATCCAGCTTTACTTCATTAATATTTTTTTTTACTCCGGAAATTCTTGTATTTTTGTCTATAACATAATTTAAATTTTTCTTCTTTAAGTAAGCAACTGCTTCTTTTGTCAGCTCTAAAGAGTCAACATCATTGTTGCTTGTTACAAAATACATACAAAAAAGTAAATATTATCCATTTAAATAACTTGCTGTTTATAGGCAAAATTTGCCTGTTTTTTAAGCAAAACCAACCTAAATTGCCTAATTGCATACTTATTTTAAAAACGCAATATAATCAAAAAAAATGCAAATTGAACAGCCTGTACACGAGGAGACAGAGAAGCTTATACAGCAAGCGCTGGAACTGAAAAAACAGAAAAATGCAGTCATTTTAGTCCATAATTACCAAAGGCCTGAGATGTATAAAATTGCCGATTTTATTGGGGATTCTTTGGACTTGTCTAGGGAAGCAGCTAAGGCAAATGCTGATATAATCCTGTTTTGCGGCGTCAAGTTCATGGCAGAAACTGCGAAAATACTAAGTCCGAATAAGACAGTTTTGCTTCCCAATTTGGATGCAGGCTGTTCATTGGCAGATATGGCAGCTCCTGAACAGCTTATGAAATTAAAAAAAGAGCATCCTGATGCTGCTGTTGTTACTTATGTAAACACAAGCGCTGAAATAAAGGCAGTGTCTGATGTTTGCTGCACTTCAATGAATGCAGTAAAAGTTGTTGATTCCTTGCCAGACAAGGAAATAATTTTTTTGCCAGACAGAAACCTTGGAAAGTATGTCGCGTCAAAGACAAATAAAAAAATAATTTTGTGGGACGGCTATTGCGCGGTGCATGAGAAATTAAGTTCCGGGATGATTAATGATTTGAAAGAGAAGCATCCTGATACAAAAGTAATTGCGCATCCTGAATGCAGAGAAGAGGTTCTGCAAATTTCAGACCATATCAGCGGTACAGGAGGAATGGCAAAATTTGCCAGCTCAAACAGTGCTAAAGGTTTTATCGTTGCCACTGAATGCGGAATGGCAGAGAAGTTAAGACAGGATGTCCCAGACAAGAATTTTTATTCATTCTCCAATATCTGCTCTTATATGAAAACCATAACTATGCCTTTAGTTGTAAACTCTTTAATGCATAACCAGCATCAGATTACATTGCCCCAGGAAGTAATGGTAAAAGCAAGGAAAGCTATTGATAAAATGCTTGAATTTAGTTGAATATGAACAAAAAAAGACAACAATCAGCTCTGGAATTTTGGGATAGAAGCAGTTTTTTTAAAAGTGAGGAGTATTATTCTTATGTAAAAAATTTAATTAATGAAAAAATAAAAGAAGACCTTGGTGGAGGAGATATAACAACCGATTCTTTGATAAATAAGGATGAAAAAATAAAAGCCATTATAATCTCAAGGGAAGATGGGATAGTTGCAGGTGTTGAAGAAATTTCTTTAATGCTGAATGAAGAAAAAGTAACAGCCCTAAAAAAAGATGGAAATTTAGTGGAAAATAATGATATTATTCTCGAGATTGAGGGCGATGCCGGGAGAATACTTGCTTATGAAAGGACTTTGCTTAATATAATGCAGAGAATGAGCGGTATAGCAACATTAACCAATGATATAACAAAATTAGTAAAAAATAACTGTTTTATTGCAGGAACAAGAAAAACATTGTTTCCATTGCTGGACAAAAAAGCTGTTTCTGTTGGCAGCGGTTTAACTCACAGGCTGACCTTAAATGATGCTGCGCTTATTAAACATACTCACATGAAGATACTGAATAATGATGCTGAAAAGGCACTAAAACTTGCAGCTGAAAATGCTAAAACAAATTATATAGAGATTGAGATTAAAAATGAAGACGAGGCGCTGAAAGCTGCAGAAACAATTTCTAATTTAAAATCAGAAAAAATGTTTGCAATTATGTTTGATAATATGAATCCAGCGGAAATAAAAAATTCTGTTGATAAAATAAAAAATAGCTATAAGATTGGTGATTTATTGTTTGAAGCATCCGGAGGGATAAATCAATCTAACATAGAAGAATACAGCAAAACCGGAGTTGATATTGTCTCTTTAGGATTAATAACGCATTCTCCAAAGGCATTTAACATGTCTTTACAGGTAAGATGAAAACAGGAATCATAGGCTGCGGGAATATTGGAACAGAGCTGGCATTATTCATTGATAAAGAAACTGATTTTGATTTAAGGTATTTGTGCGATATTAATATTGAGCACGCGCACGAGTTAAAAGAAAAGATAGGAAACGGGCAAAAGGTAGTTTCAATAGGGGATTTGATAACAAATTCTGAGCTGATAATAGAGTCTGCAAGCAAAGATGCAGTTAAAGGTATACTAAATGCCCTTGATTTAGATCAACAAGGAAAGAAATTATTAATTATGAGCACAGGAGGAATAATAGAAAATCTTGATTCTTTCAGCAAAATAAAAAATTGCGAAATTTATTTGCCGTCCGGAGCAATAGCAGGCTTGGATGCAATAAAAGCTGTTTCCGGTAAAATAGAATCATTAATATTAACAACAACAAAACCTGTTAAGGGGCTTAAAGATGCTCCTTATGTAACTAAGAATAATATTGCTCTTGATGAATTAAATGAAAAGAAAGTTATTTTTGAAGGAAATTTAAAAGAAGCAATTGAAGGATTTCCTAAAAACATCAATGTTGCAGCTACTTTGTTCCTGGCATCAAAATTCAATAATATCAAAATAAAAATAATTGCAGACCCAAAGGCAAAAACAAATATTCATGAAATTTTATGCAAGGGAGATTTTGGTGAAATAAGGCTGAAAACAGAGAATTTACCGAGTAAAAATCCCAAAACCAGCTATCTTGCAGTATTAAGTGCTATGCAAACATTAAGAGCTATAAAAGATAATGTAAAAATTGGTTCTTAATCACTGATT
>DAOVKD010000035.1 GCA_030631975.1 Candidatus Woesearchaeota archaeon | reverse complement strand
ACTAAATTGCCTGTACCTAGCGCGCTCAACAGGACCGTCACTAAAGACTTCTCCAATTTGGTATCTCTTAAATGGCATTTTTATATTAGGGTTCATGCCAATGTATCTTGCCAATGGAACTGTTAAATCATACCTTAATCCTAGCTCTCTTTTCCCCTGGTCCTTAAACTTAAACGTTTCCCTAAGGATTTCTTCACCGCCAGCATACTTAGCTGCAAGAACATCAGATCTTTCAAAAGCAGGTGTTTCCAGAGGAGAATATCCATAAAGTTCAAACACATATTTTAGAGTATCAACTATCTTGTTCCTTACTATTGCTTCCTCTGGTTTAAAATCCCTTGTTCCTTTTGGCAGCTGGAGTGTCATAAAACATCACTTATTGCAATAACTTAAATAATTTACTGAAATTATCCATTTTGTCTTTTAACCATTTCTTTTGCTATATCCTTAAGTGAATAACCAGAAGATACAAGCATTAAATTAATTGCAACATATCGCTTAATTTGCTGATTATCAAATCTCCATGAGTATTTAACCCAACAACAAGGCAACCAGCAGCTTTTCCGGCTTTGTAATCGTTTTTTGTGTCTCCTACAAGGATTGTTTCATCCGGCATTACCTTTAATTTTTCGCACAGTTTTATTATAGGATCAGGATATGGTTTTGTTCTTTCAACATCATCTGCAGTTATTACAGCATCGAAATATTTTTCTATTTTATGGAATTTTAATGCGTCTAAAACTGGTTTTCTGAAAGTATTTGTCGCCAAGCCAATCTTGATGTTTTTCTTTTTTATTTCTTTAAGAACCTTCTCTGCATCAGGCAGGAGTTTTGTTTTTTTGGCGTACTTCTGCATTAGATTTTTAAAAGTTTTTTCTATTTCCCCTATATCTTTACTTTTAAAGTAATTTTTTGCATTTGCCTGCACTGAACCGCCCCATACATGTTTTCTGAACTCCTCTTTACTTACCTCTTTTAGCTTAAAATTTTTCCTGACATGATTAAAAACATTAAACCATGCCTCAAAAGAATCTATAATAACCCCGTCAAGGTCAAATAAAATTGCTTTAAGCTTTGTTTTTCTTTTGGGCATAAACATCTCATTGTATTTTCTCTGGCCGTAAAAGACCCAATACAGCGCAAGAAAAGCTGTAACTACGATTATTACTGCAACAACTAAACTCATTTTTACCTCGTAAAAATGCCAGAAAACCTAGTCAGTTTGTCTGTTGGTTTTCGCTGCATTTTTTATGCTTATACCTGCCTCTTTTTTCAACTATTTTAATTCTTTTTAATACGTCATTGCCGTCAACTGCCTTTTCCGCATAACTTTCTAAAGCAGATTTATAACATTTTTCCCATATCCCTGAATGTTTTGACTCCAAAGCCTCTTTCAGCAAATGTAAATCAACTGCTTTATCTTCTATTTTTCCTGAAAAAAAGCTTAACCCAAAGTCAATGAAAAAAATTTCTTTGTTAAAAATCATGTTTGATGTTGTTAAGTCGCCATGAATAATGCCGTTGTTGTGCAGTATTGCAACTTTATCTCCAATTTCTTTGCTTAATTTTATACAATTATTATTGTTTAATATATTTTTCAATAATTTTCCATTTATAAACTCAATTTCCAGAGTGTCTTTTCCATTATTCTTAATCAATTTCGGAACTGAAAAAGCTATTCCTTGCAGTTTTTCCAAAACTTTTGCCTCTCTTTTTGTCCTGGATTTCCTTAATCTTTCATCTATTTCCCCTATCCTGTAGGTCTTCCTAAACCTGTCTTTAACTATTTTATTCTCCTCTAAAAATAATTTTGACTCTGCTCCCTGCGCTATTAGTTTCATTTTACATAGATTTTTTTCTTAGTTCCATCCGCAATGCAGCACTTTTAACCCATTTATTGTTATGGTATGCTTCCCTGTCTTCCGGAATTTTCTTTATCAAATTAAAACCCAGTTTTTTGTATAACCTAATTGCCCTTTTGTTGTATTCGCTTACTCTTAAGCAAATTTTTTCTAATCCTAGCTTATCAAACGAGTATTTTGCCATTAATTTTGTAGTTTCATAACCAATTCCCTCCCCCCAGCAGGTTTTGTCTCCAATAATTATTCCAAGTTGACACTGCTTATTTTTAAAATCATGAATAACAGCATACCCAATTAATTTTTTTGATTTGTTGCTATATATCCCAAAATATTTTGCGTCCTTTACCTTCTGGCAGAAAGATTTCACCCTTTTTATACTCTTAAAAGTTAACACATCCTTACCAAAAAAAATATATTTCATAATTTCAATATCATTGAACCATTTCAATAATGCAGAATATTGTTTATTTGAAAATCCTTCCTCCAAGTAGATTTTTTTTCCCTTGATTGCCATTTTTTATTAAAAATATATAAATAGCCCCGCCAGGACTTTCAAGCCATAAATTTCGTATTTAGTGGTATTCGAACCTGGGTCCCAAGGTCCAGGGCCTTGGATGATTGGTCCAAAAGTTTGACCGCTACACTACGGGGCTATAAAACAAAGAAAAATAGTATTGCTTTTAATATGTTTCTCTAAGAATTACACTTTTTGTTCTGTTTTTTCTTCTTTCTGAGGCTCATCTTTACTTTCCTTTGCTTTCACAGCTTCATCCTCTTTGCTCTTTGTATCTTTGTTCTCTTTCACTTTTGCCGGCTCTTTTTCTTCTTTCCCTGTTGCTTTGCTCTCTTCTGCTTTCTTTGCTAATTTTTCCTTTTTGCCCAATTTCGCTTTTCCCTCAACTTCTTTCTTTTTTTCCAAATCCACTATCTCCATTGACCTTATCTCGCATACTCTCAACGGGTAAATCGTATTTGTCTCTTTTCTCAGAAAATTCTGCAGTTTATGGCTTACCAGGTCATTAATAAGATTGTCATAACTGATAGAACTTATGTATTTTACAAGAAAATCCTGCGCATTTTTCCTGATCTTTGTTGCAACAGAGCCTGTTGTTGCCGCTCTTGTAATCAAGAGAGGTTTAACCTGCAAATTCTTATTATCTGAAGTCTTGCATGAAAATGACATGTCAATTTTCTTAATATTTTTCCTAACTAACCTTTTGATTGACGACTGCACCATATAATAGCCTGTAATATTCGTAAAAGCCCTGCCATTCTGCACATTAGCAACCTCAAAATTAAGGTTTATATTCTGCCTTTTTACATCATTGGTAAGACTCATAAGGTTCTTGATAACGCATTTTCCAATCATCTGCTCTGGCTTATACACATAAGTTTCTCCCAAAACAGCATTCTGGAATATTTTTGGAGCTATAATAGGATACCATTCTTTCTTGATTGTTTTTGCTTTTACCATAGCTTAAGGAAAAGACAGCTGATTTAAAAAGATTTTGTATTGAAATGACACTACCTGAACTTAATTTTCAAAATTAAAATTGTAAGCGCTAAAATAAGGGTGATAGCATTAGCAAGAATAATTGGCAAAGATTTGAGAAAAATTCCATAGATCAGCCAAAGAAAAATACCAATGCAAAACATAATGAACATAACTAAAGATATGTCCTTAGTTGATTTTGTTCTCCAAGCCTTGGTCACCTGCGGCAAAAAGGCAACTGTGGTTAATGTGCCTGCTGCAAGCCCTAAAATTGTAACATAATCCATTTTTATTAAACAGCGGAGAAACTAAATATCCATAAAAATAGTTTAGTTTCTCCTGGCGTAGCAAACGCATAATCTCATACAAAAATCAGTGAGTTTGCTACACATCCAGATTAGCAACCTCTTTTGCATGCTGCTGTATAAAATCTCTTCTTGGCTCTACCTGATCGCCCATTAAGATTGTAAATATTTTATCTGCCTCAACTGCGTCTTCTAAGCTTACCTGCAGTAAAGTCCTGTGCTCTGGATTCATAGTTGTTTCCCATAATTGCTGCGGATTCATCTCGCCAAGGCCCTTATATCTTTGCACAGACGTATTGTCTCTTCCAATTTCCTCAAACAATTGCTCCAGTTTTTCATCAGAGTATAGATAATGCACTTTCTTGTTCTTTGTAACTTTATACAGCGGAGGCTGCGCTATGTAAATATTTCCTGCAGTAATTAGGGGATTCATGTATCTGTAAAAGAAAGTCAGCAATAATGTCCTTATATGCGCGCCATCCACATCAGCATCAGTCATAATTATTACCTTATGGTACCTTAACCTGTTAATATCAAATTCCTCAGATATTCCTGTCCCTAAAGCAGTTACCATTGTTATTATCTCCTCATTTTGAAAAATCTTGTTTAGCCTTGCCTTTTCCACATTAATGATTTTTCCTCTTAATGGAAGAATTGCCTGGAAATTTCTGTTTCTTCCCTGTTTGGCAGACCCTCCTGCGGAATCTCCTTCTACAATATAAATCTCGCATTTTGCAGGGTCCCTTTCTGAGCAATCAGCCAGTTTTCCAGGTAAAGAATGGTGATTTAATGCGCCTTTTCTTCTTGTTAATTCCCGAGCTTTTGTAGCTGCTTCCCTAGCCTTAGCTGAATTTACGCATTTTTCCACAATAAGTTTTGCAACAGGGGGATTTTCCTCCAGAAATATTCCCAGATTTTCATTAACCAGGCTTTCGACAATGCCCTTTACCTCAGAATTGCCAAGCTTTGTTTTGGTCTGCCCCTCAAATTGCGGCTCATTCAATTGGATAGAAATAACCGCGCTTAAGCCCTCTCTTACATCATCACTTGAAAGCTTTGCATCATTAACTTTTAATTTTTCAGCATAGTTGTTCATTGTTCTCGTCAGCGCAGTCTTAAATCCTACTAAATGCGAGCCTCCTTCCTGCGTATTTATGTTGTTGGCAAATGTAAAAATATTTTCCTGGTAACCCACATTGTATTGCATGGCAACTTCCACTTTAACCATGTTCTTTTCCTTTTCAAAATATATTGCCTTGTGCAATGGGTTTTTGTTTTTATTAAGGAATTCGACAAAAGAGATTATGCCTCCATCATAATGGAATTCCTGCTTTTTGCCTGTTCTTTCATCAAATAATATAACATGCATTCCTTTATTTAGGAAAGCAAGCTCTCTTAATCTGCTGGATAAAGTATCAAAATGGAATTCTGTTTCTGAGAATATTCCATCATCAGGTAAAAAGGTTATCTTTGTTCCCCTGTCACTGCATTCTCCTATAATTTTAAGTTCTGTCACTGGATTTCCCCGTGCATATTTTTGTTGGTATATCTTTCCATCTCTCCTTACTTCTACGATTAATTCTTTAGATAAGGCGTTTGTTACAGAAATACCGACACCATGCAGTCCGCCAGAAACCTTATATGTTTTTTTGTCAAATTTGCCGCCAGCATGCAATTTTGTCATTACAATTTCAACTGCTGGCTTATTATATTTCGGGTGTATGCCAACAGGAATACCCCTTCCATTGTCTATAACTGTTACAGAATTATCCTTATGTATTATTACAATAATCTTATCGCAAAAGCCAGCCAAAGCCTCATCTATGCTGTTATCCACAGCCTCAAGAACAAGATGATGCAGACCTCTTAGAGATGTATCTCCTACGTACATGCTGGGACGTTTCCGTACTGCGCTCAATCCAGTAAGAACCTGGATATCTTTTGCCCCGTAATCATCTTTACTGGCTTCCATCCTGCATCTGTTTTGATTTAGTTTTTTGACTAAATCCTGCTTGTTTTAAATGACAATTCTACCATAGATTTAGGCATTTATCAGGATAAAAATAATGGCTAAGCCTATATAAATCTTTCGCTCAATTTTATCGTCGAGAAAATAGATTTTATCACTAATTTTACACTACTTAATTTCAATATTGAAGATAAGTAGAAGATTGGTTGAATAAGAAGTTACTGGAACAAAAAAATGAAACATTAATTTGTATGGGCACTAGGCTATGTTTAAAGGTGGAGTTAGTGGGTTTGATACCCATTAAACTAACTTTGAACCAATAATTTTAAATAAAACTAAAACTTTTCTTAAAGCTTGTAGAAATGGAGAAATTCAGGTTTTTAGAGCACACAGCAGATGCCAAATTCCAGGCATATGGGAAGAATATGGAAGAGGCTTTTAGTAATGCAGCCTTAGCTATGTTTTCAGTAATCACAGATATAAAAAAAATCAATAAAAAAACAAAAAAAGGAATTGAAGCTAAAGGCCATGACCTTAAATCATTGCTTTACAATTACCTGGAAGAATTATTATTCTTAATTGACACTGAAAATTTCTTATTAAACCATATTGAAGAACTAAAAATCCATAAAAAAGAAAAAGAGTATTTTCTTGGGGGAATTGCTGTTGGAGACAAAGCAGGTAAATATGAGACAAGCGGGGATATAAAGGCAGTAACTTATAATGAGATGGAAATAAAGGAAAAAAAAGATAAGGTAATGGTGCAGGTTGTGCTGGACTTGTGATTTTATTTTTTATGATAAAACTGATTAATTCTAATAAGGGCTGCGTTCAAAAAGTTAGGCTGTGCCTAATTTAGGGGAGGCGGGTGGGAAAAAGTATGCAATGATATTAACTAAAATGCTGTGTATCTGAACGTAAAACTTTCTAGAAGTAAAATCAAGATGTAGCATTTTGTCTAAAGTCTGCTCTGGCACAGCCGATTAAAATATTTTGAACGCAGCCCTTATTAAAATTAATCAGTTTTATTATCAAAAAATAAAATCACAAATCCAGCACAACCTGCACCATTACCTTATCTTT
>DAOVKD010000050.1 GCA_030631975.1 Candidatus Woesearchaeota archaeon | reverse complement strand
CTGCAGCAGTATCTTTCTAAGCCTAAGTCGTCTAAAGCCTTTTTCTTGTCTTCTCCTTTCTCAAGTCTCTCTAAGTAATTCTCCCATAATTGCCCTATTGGCTTCCCGCAAGACCAGCATCTGATTGGAATAATCATTTTTATTCACCTTGTACCATTATTTTATAAATTTATCTATAAGACTTTTGCCTCTTGGAACGAGCCTGTCCATGACGGTTCGGTTTAGCCGGTTCTTTCCTACGTACGTCTGCCACGAGAAGGTTTCTGTCATAATTCAGGAACTGTTCTTTCAACTTGTCGCTTTTTGAAAACTCCACCAAACCTTTTGCAATAGCTAACCTTGAAGCATCTGCCTGGCTGGAAATTCCTCCGCCAGCAACATTTACACTTACATCCGCCTTGTTCATAAGGTCTCCTGCAATGATCAATGGTTCTCTTAATTTTAACCTGGAAAGCTTGGGCTCATAAAAATCCAAAAGCTGGTTGTTTATCTTAACAACGCCTTTTCCAGTTCTTATTGTGGCTCTTGCTATTGCCCTCTTCCTTTTTCCTGATGCTGTTACAACTTTCATTTTCTATATCCTTTTATTTTAGCCTATTTATGTTACGCAGTTCACTTGGTTGCGCGCTGCCCCATCATTTGTGGGGCGGGCACATCACTTTATGTTGAATTAATGGGGAGGTTTAAGTATTTAGCGTTAGCTAAATACGCGCCCCAATATGCTTTGAAATATCCTTTACTTTCACATAATTAAGATTTGGGATTTTTTCAACATTCGCATTCTTTATAGTGTCTATTTTTTGATTTTTCAAATTTTCAGGAACGCCTATATAGCATTTTATGTTTTTAAAAGCTGTTCTTCCCCTTTCTTTTTTGTATGGCAGCATTCCTCTGATAGCCCTTTTAACAAACCTGTGAGGCATTCTGTATGTAAAGGGGCCTTTACTTGGTATGCCCCTTTTTAATTTATTATCATAATCACCAAAAATTTTCTTTCTCTTGCCTGTAATCGCGCAGTTTTCGCAATTAACAATATCTATTTTTTCCCCTAGCAACGCCTTTTTAGCTGCATAAGTTCCTAACCTCCCTAATATAAGATTATTTGCGTCTATAATCATTTTAATTTTTCAATTTATTTTTATTGTTTTATGTCAATGTTTTTTAATTGTTTTATTATTGACTCTTATTAACTATTTTTTAAATTAACAGTTTTTATTGTACTTGCCAATCATTGTATTTTTATTTAATGTGATTAACCTATTATCCTCAATTTTTTCCCATCTGGTTTTTCTTTGCTTAACTCCAGTAAAGGAACTATTTTCGCTCCAACTTTCTCTATTTTATCTTTTGCCTGCTCTGAAAATTGATAAGCGCTTATTGTTAATTTGTGATTCAACATGCCGGAGCCTAAAACCTTTCCTGGAACAACTATAACATCATTTTCTTTTGTATGCCTATTTATCTTGGACAGATTCACAATCCTTCTCTGCCTTGTAGATTTTTCCAAATCTATCGCAACTTTTTTCCACAAGTTTACAGTCTGCTCACTACTTCTTTTCTTCAATTCTCCAATCAAATTCTGCAATAATGGATTTGTAGGCCCTGTTCGTTTCATTTTCATAACTATTATTGTTCATTGATTTTTATTATCAATTATTATTGAATTGTTCATTAATGCGGAGGAAGGGATTTGAACCCTTGCACTCAATCCTCGCCATTAGGCATGCCATTTCCCTAAGGTTTTCCTAAAAGGCTCTAAGAGACAAGGCCCTCAACCTTATGCTTCACTCAACGTGAATTTGCGCATTTGACCATGCTCTGCCACCCCCGCACTTGACTCATAACTCTCAAGCAGCAAATGTATGAGGTGATTATTTGAGCTTCTTTACTTCCTCGTCAAATTCATCAAAGGTTTTATCAAAAATTTTCAATGCCTGATTTAAAATTTCCCTGCAGCTCAGCTGTCCCCATGATTCCATGTAAAAGATAATATCCTTATCATACTTAACCCTGACCTCTCCATTTGATACTTCCTCTACCGCGCCTGCAAGATCATACCTGAACAGATTGTCTTTGATAACTTCCAGCTTTCCGTTTTTTATCTCAAAAATATTTCCATGGGTTTTTTCCACAACCTCTTCTGGATTCTTTACATTCCCTATTTCTATGGTAGGTTTATGCTTGTAATAAGCAAGACAAGGGCTCCATTTCGAATGTACTTTTCCTTTTCCCAAAACAGCAGTAGCTTCCAACTCCAAAGACTGGCCTTTTAGCAATTTTACAATGGGCATTTTTGGATAAACAGGCTTTACTGCAGGATCTTTGCTTTTAAGTTCAGAAGCATAAACTATTCCAGATCCTTTTGACGCTTTCAAGGTAAATTTAAGCTGGCATCTTGCGCACCCCTCACCTTTACATTTGCATTTCTCAGGAAGGTTGTATGATTTCAGGTCTGTTTTTAATGGCACTAAACCAAGCCTGTGCGCTACCATCTCATCATAAAGAATAGAATTGTTTTTTCTAAACTCAACATCCTCAATAGCCATTGTAGGAACGTCATCTACCATAATTCTCCTCAAGGTATTTGCAAAAGCAGGTGTTGTATCCTTAATGATAAATGAAAGCTTCCCATTATCCTTATTGTTTGACAAAACCCTTATTTCCATTTTTTACACCTCAAACTTGTTTGAGGCTAGGAAATCTTATAGATTTCCCGCTGCCTCATTTATACTCTTCTACCGCGTCTCCCTCCTTTCTTCCTGCAACCATCGTGCGGCAAGGGAGTAACATCTTCAATTAATCCTATTCTCAAGCCCATTCTTGATAATGCCCTTATAGCAGCCTGAGCCCCGGGTCCAGGACCTACAGGGTCATTATGGCCTCCTGGCGCTCTTATCTTAACATGAATTGCATTTATTCCTTTTTCTATAGCGCCTTCCGCAGCCCTCTTAGCTGCGACCATTGCCGCAGTTGGAGAGCTTTCCATTCTATCACTCTTAACAACCATTCCTCCAGACGCCTTGCTTATTGTTTCAGTGCCTGTAATATCTGTTATATGGATTATAGTATTGTTATACGATGCATAAATATGCGCAATCCCCCATCTTTCTGCCATTTTACTTTTTCTTGACCTCTGGTTTCTTTTCTTGTTTTTTCTTGTTTTCTTTCTGCTTTTTCAGCTCATGAGTGGTTGGAACCTTTGCTTTCTTTTCTTTTAGTTTTTCTTTTGACCTTGTTTCCTTTTCTTTCTTTATTTCTTTTTCTTCTGTTTTTTCCTTTACCAACAAAGTTGGTGCAGAAAATCTTTGATTTTCAAGCACTTCTGCTTTTTTTTCTTTTTCCTCTGCCTTTTTGCGCTTTTTTCCTTCCTTAGCAGCTATCCTTCCAGGATGGCTTGCATTGGAAAGAACAGAATTTTTAGCAAAGCTTATGTTGTTTTCCTCCTCTGAGAGAACAAGATACGATGGCGCTGTGATACTCTTATCCCCTAAGGCAATGTGTTCATGAACAATAAACTGCCTGGCTTGCTTAAGGCTGCCTGCCATATTTTTTCTGTAAACTAAAGTCTGCAGTCTTCTTTCCATAACATCTTTTAGTGTTAAAGACAACACATCTTCTATCTTTGCATCCTTGCCTAGCAAACCCAAAGAAAAAAGCTTTGTCAGAAGCTGGCTCCTTTCCTTCCCCACCTGAGGGTTTTTAATATTAACAAGATTTTTTGCTTGTGCAGTAAAATTCTTTAGAATTGAATTCATTTTCCATATCTCATACTTCTTGTTTAATCCGTACTCTTTCAATAGTCCCTGCTCTGCCAAAATCCTCTCTTTCTGCCATGGATGTGATGGCTTTGAAAATTTTTTTCTTTGCCTTTTAGGACTTCCCATTTTGTTTTATTTTTAATTATTTTTAATATTGTTTTTTTATTATTAACTTAGTCGCGCGCCTTTGACATCATATGTTTGGGCGGGCGCCGATCCTCACGAGCGTCGCTCCGAACTCGAATGAGTTTGACACTGTTTCAACGAAGTGTGACGCTTTCTATGTTGTATAACACTAATGGGGTGGATTGAAATTTTTGACGAAGTCAAAATTTATTCCAATACTTCTAAAATTCTGGCCTTAACCTTGCTTTTTCCCCCTGTAGGGGCAGCCAATACTTTGCCGCATACAAGACAAGTTACCTTTGAAGACGCCTTTCCGAACATTATCTGTTCATTCTTGCATTTAGGGCACCTTATCCTGATGAATTTGCTTGTAAGTTCTCTGGTATTAGTCATAATACATCACCGAATTTTTAAAAAATAAAATCTAATAATAAATCTACTTAAACTCAATCCTTTTTGCCCTGAAACCCTTGCTCCTCATATGCTGCTTTTTGCATATCCTGCATTCATACCTTAAATCCGTTTTCTTGCTGGACTTTTTGCCGGTCATCTTGAATTTTGTAATTGCAGGCTTGCTATATCTGCCCCTGTTTCCAATACCTCTCGCAAGGCCTCTTCTTTTCGCCCTGAGCTTGCTGCCGTAGGTCATACTCCTTGGATTTTTTCTCTTGTTCAGCATTACCTTATGCTCAGTATGCTTCTTGCAAAAAGGGCAATATCTCTTAATAGTTTTAGGCAATTTCATGTTTTTTGGTATCTGATGTTAATTTAAAAAGGTTTCGAAACTGTAACTGTGTTGCTCAATCCAGTAATTACTTACACTTTTAAATAGCCTTCTAAATTCCTCTAATCTATAATTGGAGGTGAAAAATATGGGTAAATTAAATGAAAAAAAAAGAATATGGATAGTATAAGGACCCGTTTATGGCGGGTGGTTTTTGACAAATCAGTTCCGACGAGAGCTTAATACATACCACAAAACCAAACTATTAAATATTAAATTAAATTCATGGAATTCATGAATGGGCTTAGGTTAGGAAAAGGAAAAACATTTCTTGCGCAAGCTTCTGTACTGAAAAGGATTATTGCATTTATAATAGACCTTTCAATTATAAATTTGATAATATTGTTTCCATTCAAAAAAATTTTTGATAATGTTATTCCAGAGGCAGAGTCATTCTCCAAGACAGTGGATTTTTTTAGTAATAATGCTGAATATAACGCATTCATGATATTTATTATACTTTTAGTTGCGGCATTGGCAATTTTATATTTTGCAATCCTTGAGAAAAAATTAAAGCAAAGTGTAGGAAAAATGCTTTTTAACTTATATGTAGAAAGCAAAACAAAAGATTTAAATTACTGGCAGCTCCTTGTAAGAAGCATGTTTTTGATACCATTGTTCCCTTTTGTTTTGTTGTGGGTTATTGATCCGATAGTTATGTTTTTCACAAAAGAAAACCAAAGGTTATCAGAGATATTAAGCAAAACAAAAGTTGTTGAAAGGTATAAGATATAAAAATAAATGTAAAAATGAAGCGGAAAGCGACAGACAATTTACAGCGAAAAACAAAAGACTAACTATATGGTTTTTCTGGGTTTCTTGCCAGAAACTATGGCTTTCCTGTCATTAAGCGGAAATCAAAGATTTCCTGTGTTTGTCTACGACAAACTTTTAAAAACAAAAAATGAAACAACAACAAAACAAGTGGTGGTATGCTTTTAAGGTAATTATAGGCCTGACAATTTTAAGCTTTTTTGTCTCCATTCTTATTTCCTTGTTTGTAGGAGACGACTTTGGGAGTTTGGACGGCAATGTTGCGGTGATTGACATAACAGGAACAATTGCAGCGGAAAAGGGTACTAATCTTTTGTTTGAGGATGTT
>DAOVKD010000093.1 GCA_030631975.1 Candidatus Woesearchaeota archaeon | reverse complement strand
TTTAAACTATACTCACAGACAAAAATATTTATACGATAGTTATTTGTTCATAATATCCCAGAGGGATACAAAAAACGCAAAGCGTTTTTACGTAAGTAAAGGGCATATTTATGTCTAAAAACTTGTGTCCTTTACTATAATCATAGTTTTCATTTAGTTGGAAGCTATTAGATGGAACTAATAATTAATGGGGAGAAAAAGAGAATTGAAGAGGAAAGAAAGGATCAGAAGTTAGAAGAAGAGAGGCAAAAAGAGATTGAGGGAAGAGAATGGAAGAGGAAAGAATTGAGAGAGAAAAGTTAGAGGGAGAGAAAAAAGGAGCTGAGGAAGAGCATGACTTGGAGAAAAGCCTAAAAGAGCTTGGAAATATTTTTGAAGGGGGGAAGAGAGAAAAGAAACAAGGTATTATACAAAAGTTAATAAAAAGAGAAAAGAAAGCTAAGCAGCCGGAGGAACCAAGGGCAAAGACAGAGCTCAAAAGAAAACTGGAAGGCAAAAGCCGGACATTCATCAAATGCCACAAATTACTGTCAATAACGGATAAAGCATTGCAGAATAATGATATTGCCAGGGCAAAGAAACTTTATTCAAAAACAAGGAATATGTACACCAAATTGGAATATCTGGAGAAAAAAGAGATATATGGCGAGCTGACTGCGCTTTATAACAAGCTGGGCAAGAAGCGTTAGGATGATAATTCTGTAGTTAAAACCCACCTGCACCCAGCTGATTTTTTCGTAAATGCGGGGCATTTTTTGCGGGTGGTTTTTGGCGCATCTATAATGCAAACTTTCATAAATACGATTAATTTTTATTATAGCAAAGGCAACAAATTTTCGAACATAGAACTTGCCTTTGCTAACGAAAAAAACAGTGAAATGCGAGTGAGCTCGTTGCGAACTCGCGCACAATTCACTGTTTTTTTGTATCCCTCTGGGATATTACGAAAATCTCAAGCTTTGCTTGAGGGGTTGGAATCAATAAAGATTCCAAGCGCAAACAAATGTTCGATAATTATTTGCTTTGAGTACAGTTTAATTGTTAATTGCATCATTGTGTTTTAAAATGGAAGGGTTAAACGCAAAAGCTGAAAAAAAGGATACTGTGTCAGAAAAGATAAGGGAATTAGAGGAAAGAATATCAAAAACAAAGTACAACAAAAAGACACAGCATGCCATTGGCTTGTATAAGGCGCAGCTTGCCAAGCTAAAAGAAAAGCAGCGCGCAAGGTCAGGCGGGAAAAAAGGAGAAGGTTATGCTGTAAGGAAAACAGGAGACGGGACTGTTGTTTTGCTGGGTTTTCCTTCTGTTGGAAAAAGCACACTGCTAAATGCGCTGACTAATGCAAATTCCCCTGTTGGGACTTATGCCTTTACAACCTTAACAGTGATACCTGGAATTCTTGATTATAAGTTTGCAAAAATACAGATATTGGATGTTCCAGGAGTGGTTTATGGCGCTGCCGCTGGAACCGGCAGGGGAAAAGAAGTCTTAGCTATAATAAGGAATGCTGACCTTATTTTGTTTCTTATAGATGTTTTCCATCCAGAGCATTACCAGGTGTTAAAGAAAGAGGCCTATGATGCTGATGTCAGGATAAACCAAAATATTCCTGATGTTAAAATTGTCAAGACAGCAAGAGGGGGAATTAATATTGGCGCAACAGTAAAATTAACAAGAATAGATAAGAAAACTATTGAAGGTATTCTTAAAGAGTTTAAGATTGCTAATGCAAATGTTGTTGTCAGGGATGATATAAACGCTGATCAGCTGATAGATGTTATTGAGGGCAATAAAGTGTACCTGCCGGCAATAGTTGTTTTGAATAAGATTGATATGGCAGAAAAAGATGAGCTAAACAAAGCCAGAAATAAGATAAAACCAGATATCTGCATTTCAGCAGAGAAAAATATGGGCATAGAAGAATTAAAAGAGCTGATTTATAAGAAATTAAAAATTATTAGTATTTATCTTAAGGAATTCAATAAAAAGGCAGATATGGATGAGCCTTTGATAATGTGGGAAGGCGCTACTTTGCGGGATTTGTGCCTTAAACTGCACAAGGACTTTGTGGATAAGTTTAAGTTTGCCAGAATTTGGGGCTCAAGCCGCTATCCTGGACAAATGATTGTAAAATTAGGTTATGTATTGCAGGATAAAGATATTATTGAATTGAGGATGAAATAGTTTATAACAAACTCTGCAGATACTCTCTTTTTGTATTAAAACCATACTTTTTAGCTAATTTGTCAATGCCTTTTACAAAATTACTGCCATACTGCGCTGATTTCTTTTTGCGCCATGTAAATTCATTATCTATTCCAAAATCTTCTGCTATCTCCCTGAGTATTATTTTTTTATTTGTCCTGTCTATCTTATACATTGGATTTATCTGCATAGCAGTTTTTATGAGGTTTATGTCCATATAAGGTGTTCTTAATTCAATGCCAAGGTGTTTTGCAATTTTGTAGTCTCTTAATAAATCTCTGGCGTGCATGTTTTTCATGCCGTTCCATAATTCTTTGTGCACAGATTCAAAATCATTATTTTTTAGAGCTTCCTCATGCCTTTGGTAGCCTGCAAATATTTCTTCTGTTCCCAAGCCTGAGAGCAGCAGCTTTGTGTTGTTTTGCAGAGCTGCTTGGGAGGCTGCATAAACAACAGCTCCTACAGAGACCCATATAATATCACTGCTTTGAAGTATCGTTATAGTTTCTTTTATTGTTTTTTCGAGTTCTTCTAATGTGAGCAGCCTGTATTTTAAGTCAAAATTATATTTATCTGCAATGCGTTTTGCATATTCAATATCCTGGGAATTTTCAATGCCGACAGCAAAGCATGTAAAGTCATAATTGTGTTTTTTGCATAAGAAAGCTATTAAGGTGCTGTCAATTCCGCCAGAAAATAATATTCCAAATTTTTCTGTGTTCTTTGCTCTTGCAATTACTGCTTTTTCTATTATGCCCTTTAACCTTCTTTTTGCCCTTTCCTTATTAGTCTCTAGATTTTCGTATTTAGTCTCTATAGAAGAGATAAGTTTCTCCCATTCTTCCTTTCTTATTAAGTTATTTTCTTCAATGTAGATTTCCATTTAATGGGAAGAATTTCCGACATATTTAAATAATTGTGGTAAATTGCTGTGATTATGGCAAAAAAATCTGAAGCAGGCAAAGATGAGCAAATTGGATTTCATAAAGGTTCATTAACAACTTTAGCAAAAGAAAGAGAAGAGATGATGAGAATACTGCAGATAGTTGAGCAGCTGATGCATATGCACATAAAATCGTTAAAGGGTTTAGGAGTAGATCTGGAAAATACGGCAAAAAATATGAAAAGTGACTCTGGGAAGAAAGAGGCAAAGAACAGGCCAATAGAAGATATTTTAAGGTAGTACAATAAAATTGATTCATTAAATTCGATAATTAAATATAATAAACAATGATAATTCTAATTAGTGTATAATAAAAATGAAATACTCTTTTATATGTTATGGGCATAAAAATATTACGGCAAAGCATAAAACTACACTAGAGTTTACAAAAGAAAGAGATTTGAGTTTAAAGGGGGATTGTATTGTCGGGGTCAAGGCCGATTTTGATTTGCTACAATTGAGAAAATTCATTAAATCATTGAAAAACAACAATAAAGTTACAATAACTATACAACCAATAATCAAAAAAAACCAATAATATAAAAATGATTAATAATAAAAATATAATAAAAAATAATGGGGTTATTGAGACAATTAATGCAGAGATTAGTCCTGGCTTTAATTCTGGCAAAGAAATAGTGATTAGGAAGACTGATTTTGTTTCTGAAAGGACGTTTGCAATAAGGGCAAATAAGGCTGCTTTTGAGCTGGATAGGAATCTTGCGGGGTTTTTAAGAAAGGGGGGTAAAGTCAAGGTTATTGTTGAAAGCAGAGATAAGGCTTTATCCAAAAATTCTTTTTAGGGTTGTGCCAAAGCAGTATTGCAAGCGGGCATGCAACTACGTCGCATGCAGGGCAAGTCAAAATGCTACATCTTGATTTATCTGCATAAAAATTCTTGGTTAGTGTACACAACATTTTAATTTAGATAAAACATGATTCTTCCCGCCAGCCTCCCATAAAAAAGGAACTACCCTTTTTTTGGATGAACCTGAAAATCCAAAGGTTTTTAAATAAAATAAAGTTGCTGGTTTTTATGGAATTCAATGTTCTTGAGGA
>DAOVKD010000070.1 GCA_030631975.1 Candidatus Woesearchaeota archaeon | reverse complement strand
TTGCATTTTGTGGTCCTCATCTTAACTACAGAAATTTCTCTGGTTACCTTTCTGCCCCTCTTACTTAACTGCAAGTGTATAATACCATCCGAAAGGAAATCTTCCACTTTATGTTCAGAATATTTGCTTTGGTCAAGAGGCATTTCTGATATTAAGAATGAGGTTATATTGAGGTCTCTTAAAAACTCGAATATGTGGAATATTTTTGTTCTCGGATCATCAAAACTTGAAAGAACATACAAAGCGGATAATGAGTCTAAGACAACTACATTGCAATCTAAATCTGATTTTATTTTTTTGATAATGTTTTTAATAGCGTTTAACCAGTCACCGCTAGGCCCAAATTTAGTATTTACAAGTTTCTTCCTTATAACACCAAGGTCTGATATTACCAAAGTGCCTGTTTTTGATGATTTAACTTTTTTTGTTGTTTCGCTTAATTTGGATATTTCAGCTAAAATTTTTATGTTTACTTTTGACAGGTCAAATCCCATATTTTTCATTTGATTTAACAAGGATTTGGCAGACTGCTCCAAGGTGATGTAAAGTCCAGCTTTTCCATTTAAAGCCTCATTATAGATCATGTTAAAGGCAACAGAAGATTTCATTGTTCCACTGCTTCCACAAATTAGCACTATATGGCCTTCTGGAATACCCCCCTGGAGATTCTCATCAAGGCCTGTTATGTATGTTTTAATTCTTTTTATTTTTTCATCTTTGATTTCATTTTTCATTTTTTACCACCTTAACTTTTTATTGGAACAAATAAGTTTAGTTTTCCGTTATCCAGACCTATTATTATATTTTCTTCTTCATTTACAAGGCAGGTTGATGCTACTACCATCCCATCTGTTTTATATTGCCACAGTTTTTTTGCATGGTAACTGCCAGGTTCACTTGCGATAAGTTCGTTATAGTGTCCTGATTGCTGGGTTATGCATGCTATACCCGGCATATAATTTAATAAAAATGTGCCTTCTGCATCAAGTATATATAGTGAATGGTCATAGGAACCAACTATGACTTCTAATTTTCCATCATGGTTTATATCCACAACAATTGGTGTTGTTGCAACCCAAAAATCTGTTTCGTAACTCCATATCTCATCTCCTTTGGAGGATAAGGCATAAATTTTATCATCACACGAACCAAATATTATCTCCAGTTTTTTATCATTGTTTATATCAGCCAGGCATACTTTTGAAAAGATATTTCCTTCTGTTTTGTATTTCCATTCCAGCTTACCATCTTCTGTTAAAACATACACGTTTTTATCAAAAGACCCTATTATAATATAGCTGGCTTCATCATTATAAATTTTTCCAAAAGCAGGTTGCGCCGTTATTTTTCCATTTGTTTTAAACTGCCAGAGTAATTCCCCTTTTCTGTTAAGAGAATAAACTGTGCCATCATTAGAGCCAAAAATGATTTGCATATTTTTTTTGTTTTTTAATACAGCAGCAGTTCCTTCAATCCCTGATTTAGCTTGAAATTTCCATACAAGTTTTCCCTTTGAGTTCAAGACGTAGAGATTTTTATCCTTTGAGCCAAAGATTATTTCTAATTTATTATCATTGTTAATATTCTCAGCTATAGCCATTGATCTTATAGAGCCTTTTGTTTCATAAGACCATAAGAGTTTTCCAGAAGAGTTTAAAACATATAATTTCCCAGTTTCAGAACCAAAAATAATTTCTTTATCATTATCTTTATCTATGTCTGCCAGCATGGGTGTTGAGCATATACTTTTAGCTAATTCCGCATCCAAAAAAAATGATTCCGTTGTTGTAAATTTTTCTTTAATATCATAAATCCATTCCACTTTAGCATTTTCATTCAAAACATAAACCTTTCCATTTTTAGTTGCAAATACTATAACTTTTTTTTTAGGCTGCAGCATATCAGAAGTAAGTGAAGTTGTTATTGGAGCATCAGCAGCAAAGTCCCATTTTTTCTCTAATCTCAGGTCTTTTTTTCCAAAAATTCCGCTGATATTTTCAAGAAAGTTCATAAATTAAGAATTAATAAGGTAATATTTAATATTTTCGATTTTGTATTTTTCAGCAAAGTTTAAATAAGAATCAAATACTAGATGGCTCATGAGCAGTCTTATTGAAGAAGTTAAAAAAGAGCTGATAAAGAACATAGCATTGGATGACATAAGGAAAAAACTAGTAGAAAGGGGGCATAATGGCGAAGAAATTGATAATGCAATAAACAAAGCTGTTGAAATTTTAACAGCGGGCAAGAAAGGTTTAAAGACAAGTTCTAAACCATTTATCTTAAAAGAAATTTTTGATAAGGTAGGTTATGGGTTTGGTTCACAGCAGTTTGTTAATATCTTATTTTTCTTGACAGGAGCATCATTTTTTGTTGTAGGTGTTGTTAATGGCGCAAAGGTAATTTTAAGTACATTGATTTCCATATTTGTAGAGCAGTACTCTAAAGTCAGAGGTCTTAGTAAAAAGATTATTTGGAGATCTGCCATAATATTTGGGTTTACATTTTTGTTGGTTAGCGCCGCAATTTTTTTAAAATCGCCTGTTTTGTTTGCATTGGCAATTTTATTAGGAAGTATCAGTATTGTGCCTTATGGTAACTTTTACCAGAGGTTGGTTAAGGATAAAGACAGAATTTATTTGAAAAATATAGTTAATTATGGATTGTTAATAACTGCAGCAAGTTTATTTATTGGCGCTTATTTAATGGACAAGTTTCCAATTACAGGCGTGCCTTTGTCATTCACCCTTTTTGGCAAATTATTTTCTTTTAGAGTGTATGGCTATTTGATTGTATTTGAGATTACAGCGCTGTCTTTTATATTATCTGGCTATGTCTTGTCATTTATTAAGTATAATGATGGGGGTGTAAAAGGAGCTGTTTTAAAACAAATTAGTTCGGGTTTGAAGGCAATAAAAGAAAAAATGCCTTATTTTGTTAAGAACAAGGTTGTTTTAATACTGCTTATTGGCGGCATATTAACAAGTGCTGTGCAAACAATTGGAAATTCCTATTACGGCATTTTTGTGTACAATAAATTTAATGATGTTGGTTTTGGAGGTTTTTTGAATGTAGCCATGGTATTCTTAGTTGCTGTATTTAGTTCATTTTTTGGCTTTATAATATCTAAAATTAATTCAAGGGCTTATGGAAAATTTCCTACTTTAGTTTTTGGCACTTTGCTGATGGCTGTCATGCCTTTGTCTTATTATTATAAGCCAAGTCTGGTATCGGTTACTATGGGCACCATAGTTGGAGTAATAGGCTCAGCTATAGTAGGTGTTGTAAGCGGTTTATTAACTTTAGACCTTATACATGAAAATGAAAGA
This sequence comes from Candidatus Woesearchaeota archaeon, assembly GCA_030631975.1. Classification (GTDB taxonomy): domain Archaea; phylum Nanobdellota; class Nanobdellia; order Woesearchaeales; family GW2011-AR4; genus JACPJP01. The sequence goes on along the minus strand of DAOVKD010000070.1, from coordinate 1,546 downwards.
AGTTCATATTTTTCCACATATGGAGTATATACAATAATGTCGTATATCGTATTAGTGCCGCTTTTTTCGTATTTCGCGCAAACATTTGGCCTAAGCAACTTATTTTTGTTATTGGCTTTGGTGCTTGTTTTTATAGTTACGCCAGTATATATTATAACAATAGTGAGGTGCAAGGAAAAGATTTAGCAAGGTCTCAAATTTAACTGAAAATTTCTGCTGTATCCATATACAAATTTATTGATAATGCAAGAACCTTATTTACTATTTAAGGGTGAATAATAAGTGTTAAATATATGGTGTTAGACTGTTGTTCCCATGGTTAAAAAATCATTGCAAAAAAGATTAGAATCATACCAAAAAGATATAAAAGACATCAAGAAAGAATTTTCTAATATTGTTGTTGGTCAAGATGAAATAGTGAGAAAGTTGTTTACAGCGCTTATATGCAAAGGCCATATTCTGGTTGAAGGGGTTCCAGGAATCGCAAAAACATTGGTTGTTAAAACTTTGTCAAAAGTAATCAACTGTCAATTCAACAGGATACAGTTTACACCTGACCTGCTGCCTAGCGATATAACAGGGGTAGAAAGTTATGATGAAATAAACAAGTTCTACGCAATCAAAGGGCCTGTCTTTGGCAATTTCATCCTGGCAGATGAGATTAACAGAGCTTCACCAAAAGTGCAATCAGCATTGTTGGAAGCAATGCAGGAAAGGCAGGTCACTATCGGAAAAGAAACTTACCCCCTTCCAAATCCTTTCTTTGTAATTGCGACACAAAATCCAATTGAAAGTATTGGCATTTATAATTTACCAGAAGCCCAAGTTGATAGATTTTTGTTTAAGCTAAAAATGACATATCCAAAGGCAGACGAAGAAGAAAAAATTTTAAACAAAAATGTCAGTATCAAGGATTTTAAGGATTATAAAATAAAGCCTGTAATTGAGATAGAAAAAATTTTAGCGCTTCAAAAAGAGTTGGTTAATATATATCTCAATCTACAGCTAAGAAAGTATATAGTAAACATCGTTAATGCTACAAGAAACCCTTCAGCATATCATATTGATTCTGGAAAATATATTGAATATGGGTCGTCACCAAGAGCGTCAATAGGGCTTTTTACAGCAGCTAAGGCTCATGCATTAATGTCAAATAAAACATTTGTAACTCCTAATGATATAAAAGAAATTGCATTTGACGTTCTAAGACACAGGATAATTCTAAATTACGAAGCTCAAGCAAAAGGGCTTAAGACAGAAGAGGTGATTGGGGAAATACTAAGAAAAATACCAATTCCGTGACGATGAAAAGTTTAAAATTGAATTTTAGGCCATTGATAAAAAAGTTAGAGGTTTATAGTAAAAAGCTTATTGAGAGTGAATATTCAGGAGAGTATGTAAGTTTTTATAAGCAGAGAGGAGTGGAGTTTGAAGACTATAAGAGATTTGTTCCTGGCGATGATGCCTCCTCAATAGACTGGAAAGCTTCCTTGAGAAGCAGAAAACTGTTAATAAGGCAGTATACCCAGATGAAAAATCTCAATAT
>DAOVKD010000095.1 GCA_030631975.1 Candidatus Woesearchaeota archaeon | reverse complement strand
TGCACTAAAAAAATTCGGCGTTAAGGCGGAAATAAAAAAAATACCAGAAAAAATTGCAACTCCTATCTGCTTTAACAGCTCAAACTGGTATGAGTTATTGGTTAATAATAAAAAAATATCCGGCTCTGCGCAAAGAAGAATGGACAAAAAAATATTGCAGCATGGCTCAATATTGATTGATTTTGATTACAATAAGAATAATTTATTATTTAATTCCAATAATCTAATTGATAATATTGAAAATTTAAGAAAAAGAATTACATCAATAAAAAAAGAGATAAATTATTCTGAAATGGCAAATTCCATAAAACAAGGTTTTCAAAAAAATTTTGGTTTTGAAATGATTGATGATTCTTTGACAAAGGAAGAAAAAATATTGGCTGAGAAGTTGAGGAAAGAAAAGTATTTGACAGATGAGTGGAATTACAAATTTATAACACCAGCTTATTATACAAAAGTCAAAACTAATTCTTGAAGCGCAGCATCCCAAGGATACGAAGTGTTCGTAGCGTTTGGGTTTGGGCGTTGCTTAATTATTAACTTAATAGTAGTTACTAAACCGAAAGATTTATAAAGATAAGATTAATACTAAATCTAAGAAGATTAAAATGTTAGAAAAAGATTTAGTAGGATGCTTTAAAACTTCAGATGAATTTATTACAACCTTATCTAGTTCTCCACGTCAACTTACAAAATATCAAAGAGAAAAAGATTTCATTGATAGATTAGTTTCGGGGGATCCAGAGCCAGGGAAACGGGGATTGTATCCTGGTGAACTTCAAAGAGGAGATATTGTTTCTGCTATGGTTGAATCAGGTCTAGTCAACAATCCAAAGTCTTATTTTGGTAGATTACAAGTTAGGAGAAATCTTGGTAGGGTGCATCAGACAGATTACTGGCAAGGATACTCATTTATTAAACAAACAGAAGGAAATTATGATTTTACACTTTACAAAGTAAGAAGAGATGATGTTTCAGGATTGCCCCCTGGTTAAAATAAGTCTTTCGGTTTTCTATTAATCTTTTGAGCAACGTAGTTGCTAGACTATTGTTTTAGCCCAAACCCGAATGTTGTACAGCAAAAATTATTTAAATAAAACAGTTATTGAATTTTCTAGGTGGTTTTATGCATGACATGATGGCTTCTATTAAAAAGACTGACCCAGAGATGTATAAACTGATAAAAAAAGAGTTTGGAAGGCAGCAGCTTGGCCTTGAAATGATTCCTTCTGAAAATAATGTTAGTAAAGCTGTTTTGCAGGCAATGGGCTCTATTTTAACGAATAAGTATTCTGAAGGTTATCCAAGAAAGCGTTATTATGGCGGTAATCAGTTTATAGATGAGGTAGAGACTTTAGCAATTGAAAGAGCGAAGAAAGCATTTAAGGTTCCTCATGCAAATGTACAGCCATACTCTGGAAGTCCTGCTAATTTTGCTGTTTACATTGCAACTTGCAAACCAGGAGATGTAATTATGGGCCAAAATTTAACTGATGGCGGACATTTAACTCATGGCTGGAAAGCAAGTGTTACAGGTCAATTGTTTAAAAGTGTTCCTTACCATGTTAAGGAAGATGGTTATCTTGATTTAGATGAAATAAAACAGTTGGCAGAAAAGCACAAGCCAAAATTAATTTGGGTTGGTGCCACTGCTTATGTCAGGGAATTTCCATTTGAGGAATTAGGAAAAATAGCAGATAATGTAGGAGCGTATCTAGCTGCCGATATTGCACATATAGCGGGTCTTGTAATAGCCGGGGTTCATAAAAGTCCTGTTCCTTATGCGCATATAATTACAACAACTACGCATAAAACCATAAGAGGCCCTAGGGGCGGGATGATTATGGTTACACAGAAAGGCCTTGATAAAGATCCTGAATTAGCTCAGAAAATTGACAGGGCAATTTTTCCAGGATTGCAAGGAGGTCCTCATGACCATACAACTGCTGCAATTGCAGTTGCTTTGCAGGAAGATTTGCAGCCCGAATTTAAGGATTATTGCAGGCAGATTGTCAAAAATTCTAAAGCATTAGCTAAAAGCCTGATGGACGATGGTATAAAGATAGTAACTGATGGAACTAACAATCATATGATACTTATTGATTTAACTTCATTTGGAAAAGGAAAAGGTGTTTTTGTGCAGGAAGCTTTGGATTTAGCCGGCATAACTGTCAACAAGAATACAATTCCTGCTGAACCTTCTTCACCTTTTTATCCAAGCGGTGTCAGGTTAGGGACGCCATCTTTAACTACTCGCGGAATGAAAGAAAAAGAAATGAAAATAATTGGGAAATGGATTGCCGATGTTATAAAAGAGGTTAAGGACTTTAATTTACCAGAAGATAAGGAAGAAAGAAAAGCTTATATAAAAGGATTTAAGAAAGCTATAAATAAAAATGAAAATATTGGAAAAATAAAAAAAGAGGTTATTGAGCTATGCAAAAAGTTTCCTTTATATCCTGGATTTGATATTTTGAAATGAGCAATACAATAAAAAGACATAACAATAAAAATAATTTCAATAAGAAAAATATACAATAAAAATATAACATAAAAATAATATTAATAAAAACAAAAATAACAATGAAACAATAAATCACAATTCAATAATAATTAATAATAAACTCAATAAAATAAAAAAATAATTCAAAAATAAAACAATTTTAAAAATCAAAAATAATATCCAATAAAAAATTATAATAATTAAAAACAATGAAAAATACTTCAATAATAAAAGTTTTACAATCAAAAATAAAATACAATTATTAAACTAAAATAACTAATAATAAAAATTCAATAATTAAAAAATAAATCATTGGGAGGATTAATTAAAATAACCTAATACAATGCCTGCAAAAATAATTGATGGAAAGGAAGTATCATCCAAGTTTATTGAGGATATTAAAAAAAAGGTTAAGGGCTTAAAGGAAAAACCAGGTCTTGCAGTAGTTCTTGTCGGCAATAATCCTGCTTCTGAAATTTATGTTGGCTTTAAAGAAAAGAAATCCCAGGAAGTTGGTTTTTACTGTGAAAGGTATAACCTGGATGAGGGTGTAAAAGAGGATGAGCTGCTTAAGTTAGTTGATGAGTTGAACCAGAACAAAAAAATTCATGGGATGATAGTTCAGCTTCCTTTGCCCAAGCGTATAAATGAGAATCTAATCATTGATGCTATACTGCCCCACAAAGATGCTGATGGCTTTACGCCAGTAAATCTCGGTAATCTTGTAAATGACAATAATATGCTGGTGCCGGCAACTGCAAGAGCATGTTTAGAGTTAATAAAATCAACTGGTGTGGAAATAAAAGGCAGGAATGCAGTTGTTGTTGGAAGAAGCAATATCGTTGGAAAACCAACTGCTTTGTTGTTAATGCAGGAAAATGCTACTGTCACAATATGTCATTCTAAAACTAAAAATCTTAAGGAACATACAAAAAATGCTGATATTTTAGTTGTTGCGTGCGGGAAGGCAAAACTTATCAAAAAAAATATGGTAAAACCCGGAGCAATAGTAATTGATGTGGGCATAAACAGGGTGGCGGGAAAAATAGCAGGAGATGTTGATTTCGAAAACGTAAAAGAAGTAGCTGGTTACATTACCCCTGTACCTGGCGGAGTAGGACCAATGACAATAGCTATGCTTCTTGATAATACAGTTAAGGCAATGGAGTTGGGGAAGGGAGTTTTGAAATAAAAGTTTCTAACAATGTTCTGACATGTAATCGCTTGATTAGCCATACTTATTAATTTTGTTATGTTTTTTGTTTGATTTATAAATAAGTCTATGCATACTCTTTTGTTTATTTAGTAGGTGTTTTAGCACATTTTTTTCTCGCCGACAACCTGCTAATCACGTACTTTTCCAGCTGATTTTTTAAAGTGTGAACTAAATATCAAATTGAACGCAACGCTGGTATATGCAAATATTTATAAAATGAAAACAAATACATTGGACTATGGCGAAGAGGAAAAATAAAGGCAGGAGTATTAAGGGTATGCTAGTCTCGTCTCTAAATAAAAGCCTGATTCCAGTAGAATATTCTTATAAGGCTTTTAAGAAAGTAGTTAACAAAATAAAAAAGACAGCGCCTTTGGTTTATGAAGAAGTTGAGACATTAATTAAAAGCAATATCATT